>JABDFU010000039.1 GCA_013286385.1 Bacteroidota bacterium | reverse complement strand
TTTTGCGAGGCCGCTGCCCGCTGAATAAGCGATGTAACCCAGCCAAGGGAGGCAACCGGCCAGGTTAGCCGGTTGACGTAAATAACAAACTCAGCAATGTTTCCTATACTTATTTTTCCGGCAATGCTTTCTTCTCCGCCAATGTAGACGGCGAGTATGGTGCTAAGGCCAATGAGCACCAGCATAAAGGGCTGAAAAAGTGAATCGGTTCTGATCAGATCCATGTTTTTATTCTTGTATAATTCGCTGGCTTGACTAAATTCTGTACTCCATGTTTTTTCTCTGCCGAAGGATTTGATTATTCGAATCCCTGAAAAGGTTTCCTGGGCGAGGGTCGACAATATCGAAAGTTGCTGCTGGACGGCATTTCCTTTCCGGTTTAGCGATGCGCTGACAAAATAAATTGAAACCGCCAGAACCGGTAACGGAAGCAGGGTATAGAGCGTCAGTTTTTGGTCAACATTCAGCATCATGCCTATGGTAAAGCCAAAGGTCATCAGTGTATTGACCAGATACATGACCGATGGCCCGATGTACATCCGCACACGGCTGACATCTTCGCTTATCCTGTTCATCAGGTCTCCGGTACTGTTTCTTTTGTAAAACCCCGCATCCAGTTTCTGATAATGCGAAAACACATCGTTTTTCTGATCGAACTCAATCAGCCTAGACATGACAATAATAGTCTGGCGCATAAGGAACATAAAAAAGCCCTGAAGCACAGCCAGCACCAGCGTCATAAGTGAAAAATAAATCAACCTTGCAGTTGTTTCAGAATAACCGGCGGCCGGACTCAGGTCTTTCAAATAGTCTATTCCTTTTCGGACATAGGTTACGGATTGAATGGCGAAGTAATTTGAAATAGCAATGAAAATAACGCCCAGGATTAATCTCCATTTGTATCTGTAGAAGTAGGTATTCAGACTAACGAGTGCTTTCATGTGCATATATAATTGATTTCAGTTGTCACATGGTATAGCCATATTCATTTTCGGCAGGTAAAACGGATATACGGCTATTTCATCAGATAAAAATCACATCCCGATAGAAAAAATCAGGTAACTTTGTTAAAATTACTTAATTCCGGATAAAATAAGGTTTTATGCAGAAGGTAAAAGAGGAAAAAGCCCTTTCATCTGTTGATGATTCTGTTATCGGACAGATGTTCGAATACAACCATGAACAGGTTTTATTTTGCAACGATAAAGATACAGGTCTGAAGGCCATTATCGCTATTCACAATACGGTTCTAGGCCCGGCGCTGGGAGGAACGCGGATGTGGGACTATGTTTCCGAAAAGGAGGCACTGGAAGATGTTTTGCGTCTTTCAAGGGGAATGACCTATAAAGCTGCCGCGGCAGGACTTAATATAGGAGGCGGTAAAGCTGTTATCATCGGTAATCCGGCAAAGTTGAAAAACGAAGCGCTCTTACGCAGATTTGGAAAATTTGTGAACAGTCTTGGCGGAAAATACATCACGGCAGAGGACGTAGCCATGAATTCTAAGGATATGGAGTACATCCACATGGAAACAAAATACGTTACAGGTATTCCCGAACTTCTGGGCGGGGGAGGCGATCCTTCTCCTGTGACAGCTTACGGAGTGTACCTTTCCATGAAAGCGTCTGCCCGGGAATGCTGGGGAAGCGACAACCTGAAAGGGAAAAAGGTCGCCGTTCAGGGCATCGGTCATGTCGGGGAGAATCTGGTCAGACATATTGTAAAAGAGGGCGCAAAAGTTTGGGTGACCGACATCAATGCCGGGCGATCGGCAAAAATTGCCAAAGAAACCGGTGCGGAGGTTGTGACAGGCGATGCATTGTATGATCTGGATATGGACATATACGCTCCCTGTGCATTGGGCGCAACGATAAATCCTCAGTCCCTTTCCAGACTCAAATGTGCTGTTATTTGCGGGGCTGCGAACAACCAGCTTGCCCAGGAGACCGTTCAGGGCGAAGAGGTTGGCAAAAAGGGTATTCTCTATGCTCCTGATTTTGTAGTAAATGCCGGGGGCCTGATCAATGTGTATAATGAATTGCTTGGTTACAACAGGGAGCGGGCGATGAAACAGGCTGAAGCCATTTATGAAAACGTGGCTACTGTTTTTCGTATTTCCAAAGAAGAAAATATTCCAACCTATCGTGCAGCGAACCGACTGGCTGAACAACGTATTACCGCTATTGGTAAAGTAAAATTATCCCATTGTTAAACAGGCGCTACCTCCGTGTTAAGGTCATGCAAGCCCTTTATGCCTTTTTTCAGAGCGATAACCAGGATCTGAGTAAAGGAGAAAAGGAACTTTTAAAAAGCATAGAAAAAATATACGATCTGTATATTTACCAATTATTACTGCTGATTGAAATCAGGGATCAGTCCGAACGTATTGCAGAAGAAGCTAAAAACAAGAGGCTGCCGACAGCCTCAGACCTGAATCCCAGCATGTGTTTTGCAAACAACAGGATTATCAGGCAACTGGACTCTACTGCACAATTCAGGAAAGAAGTCGTCAACCGGAAAATAAGCTGGCAAACAGATGATGAACTGGTCCGGAAAATTCTTACTGTCATTAAAAACAGCGGGGACTATAAAACCTATATGAATATTCCTTCTCCTTCTTTCGTGCAGGACAAGGAATTTCTTATTGCCGTTTACAAAAACCACATTGCCGATTTTGAATTGCTGGGACACTATTTCGAAGAAAAAAGCATTTACTGGGTGGATGATTTGCGTCTGGTCAACAGCGTTATTTTAAAAAACCTTGAAGGCATGAATGAGGATCAGGAAAAAGGATTTGAACTGATGCCTTTGTTTAAGGATGAGAAGGAGGACAGGCAGTTTGTTACCGACCTTTTCAGGAAAACCATTTTTTATGAAAAAGACGCTGAACAGGTAATATCTGAAAAAACAAAGAACTGGGAAGTGGAGCGGATAGCCATGATGGATATTTTACTGATGAAAATGGGAATAACTGAATTGCTGTATTTTGAGAATGTTCCGGTTAAGGTGAGTCTGAATGAATACATCGAAATTTCAAAGTTGTACAGTTCTCCAAAGAGTAAGGTGTTCATTAACGGCATCCTGGATAAGCTGGTACAGGACTTTAAGCGGGACAATAAACTTATTAAAACGGGCAGGGGTCTCGTGGAATGAGTTTATTGTTAATTTTAAGACAAATTTTAACGGGCATGATGAGTAAATTTAGTTCCGCCTTTTGTCTTCTGGCATTGATGGTATTTGCAGGTTGCGGCAACACTGACCAGAAAAATAAAGAAGCAGTAACCAGCGATCTGGTGAATATTTCTGCAACAGCATCAGGAAAGAAATCAGATCCGTCCCTTCAGCCCAAATTTTTATTTGAAACCGAATCACATGATTTTGGGAGAATTACCCAGGGCGAAAAGGTTTCGTATTCCTTCAAGTTTAAAAATACCGGAGGTACTGATCTTGTTATCTCTGATGCGCACGGCAGTTGCGGATGTACGATTCCGAAATATCCAAGGGATCCCATACCTGCAGATGGATCCTCCGTAATTGATGTCACATTTGACAGTGACGGAAAAGTGGGCAAAGTTGAAAAAACGATTATGATCTCTGCCAATACCTCACCCAATACGAAGATTCTGAAAATCTCAGCAATAATTGATGTTCCCGAAGAGAAATAATGCGTAACCAATTAACTAACCAACTAATAAAAACCAAACCAAAATTCGTATGTTCGCTATGAAAATCTCCTCTTTGCTATTAGACGCAGCAGCTGCAACTCCTAAAGGAAGCTTTGACTATATGAGTATGCTTCCCTTGCTTTTGATCGTGGTTGTTTTTTACTTTTTCATGATCCGGCCTCAACTCAAGAAAACAAAGGATCAGAAAAAATACCGGGAAGAACTTAAGAAAGGGGACAAGATTATTACCATCGGAGGTATTCACGGAAAAATTGCTGAACTCAATGACAAAACATTTATCATTGAAGTAGAAGGAGGGAACCGTCTCAAAATTGAAAGATCAGCTGTTTCTATGGAGTTTTCAGCCTCTCTCGATCAGAATGTATAACTGAAACAATTCAATACGCCACTTGAGTTTTTTCGGTTTTAAACCCCTGGCTTCAAATGCCAAACGAAACAGAAAGCTGGTTACATTTTTGATATGTTTCTTTTTATCTTTCTTTTTCTGGTTTATTACCACCTTCAGCAAGGATTATCCTACAACGCTTGTCTTTCCTTTGTCCTATGTCAATAGTCCCAAAAACAAAGTCGTTGTTAATCACTTGCCGGAATCAATGGTAATTGATATCAGCGCAAGCGGATTTACAATTCTGTATTATAAGTTTATCTACCGTTCTCCGTCGGTTAAAATTGATCTGAAAGAACTCAAGAGTTACAGAGAACAGGAATCGTTCCTGGTCCTGAATTCGAAACTGGATAAGCTCAGCAGGCAATTCGGCAAGGGTCTCAAAATCCTGAAAGTATTTCCTGATACAATAGTTGTAAATTTGAGCAGACGACTGAGCAAATCAGTGCCTGTGAAACTTAACGGAATACTTGCATTCAACAAGGAATACCAAATGAAGGACAGTATTCATTTGCTGCCTTCAAGGGTTGTCGTTTCAGGACCTGAGGAACGCATTTCTAAAATTAAATTCGCAGAAACGGAACCTGTGAACATGGACGATATTGATAACCCGGTCAAAAGGGATGTTAAACTCACGCTCGCCAGTGATACTTCATTGGTTGAAGTCTCCAATCCCATGGTTCAGCTTTATGTGCCTGTTTTGAAAGTTACAGAAGAGACCATGGAGATTCCTGTACAGGTTGACAATCTTCCCAAAGGCTACTCTTTGAAAATTTTCCCTGACAAAGTAAGCTTACGGTTTACAGTTCCTGTTGAAGAATTCAAAAAGATGGAAATCAGTTCGTTCAGGGTTCGTGTTGATTTTCTGAAAAAAACGACAGGCCGGAAATTAAAGGTTGAATTGGTTAAAAAACCGGGAACAGTTAATTCGGTTAAAATAAATCCGGATAAGCTGGAATACATTATTCGCAAATAAATGCTCAAGGTAGGAATAACAGGTGGTGTTGGCAGTGGCAAAACCCTTATTTGCAGGGTTTTTGAGCAGCTGGGGATAAATGTATATTACGCTGATACCGTGGCAACTGGAATTTTTTACCGGCAGGATATTCAACACAAACTCATTCTTGCATTCGGCACGGATGTACTGGACGATTCGGGTACTGTTAACAGGAAAAAACTGGCAAGCCTAGTGTTCACCGATAAGAAGCTTCTGGATAAGCTCAACGGGATAATTCATCCTGCTGTAGCTGAGGATACAGAACGATGGACCGGCGCACATTCAGATTCGGTCTATGTTTTAAAGGAAGCTGCCATTTTATTTGAAAGCGGAACCTTCACCGGATTGGATAAGATCATCACGGTCTGCTCCCCCCTGGAAATGAGGTATGACCGCATGCTGAAAAGGGAAGGGTGGAAACGGGAAGAAACAGAGCTGCGAATGAAAAACCAGTGGACCGACGAAGAAAAGATAAAGAGATCAGATTTTGTTATTTACAATGACGAGCAACAACTTATTCTGCCTCAGGTTTTAGCCATACACAGCAATTTATTGGCGATTCGTTGAAATAAATAGTCCAACACCCATGAAACTACTAACTTTTCAGCAGTTGCGCGATGCCGACCGCTATACTCTGGAAAAACAGAGAATACGTTCCATTGAACTTATGGAACGGGCGGCAAAAGCCTGCACGGACTGGCTGCTTAAGTTCCCGGTACTAAACAGGAAAAAGAAAGTGACCGTTTTCTGCGGTTTGGGAAACAATGGAGGGGATGGTTTGGCAATCGCCAGGCTGCTTTCTGAAAAAAAAATTCAGGTTGAGGTCTGCATTATCCGGCATTCTGACAAAGCTTCCGAAGATTTTCACCTGAATCTTGAACGAATTGAAAAAAACGTTTCAATAAAAATTTCGTCAATTTATTCCGATACGGATTTTCAGACGATCTGCTTAAAGGATGCTCTTGTTGTGGATGCGCTGTTCGGTTCCGGACTTAACAGACCGCTTGAAGGATTGCCTGCAGGTGCAATTGAATATATTAACAGCAGTGCAGAGCAGGTGGTGTCTGTTGACATACCTTCCGGTTTGTTGGTGGTACCCGGTAGTAAACCCGGCCCGCATTGTATACGGGCCGGTCATACACTGACTTTTACGACGCCTAAGCTCGTTTTCATGTTCCCTGACTATTATTCCTATCTGGGTGAATTCACCGTACTGGATATAGGGTTGGATGAGGAGTTTTTAAAAGAGCAGGAATCCATTAATTATTTTGTCACGTCGGCGGATGTAAAAGAACTGATTAAACCGAGAAAAAAATTTTCTCACAAAGGAAGTTACGGACATGCGCTGCTCATTGCCGGCAGCTATGGGAAAATAGGTGCAGCCCTGCTGGCTTCAGGAGCCTGTCTGAAAAGCGGATCGGGCCTGTTAACCGTTCACCTGCCCAAATGCGGCTTTGAAATCATCCAGACGGTTTGGCCCGAAGCCATGGTCAGCATTGATTCCGGTACGGAATCGGTCAGCAGTCTTCCGGATCTGGACAGATACAACTCAATAGGAACAGGACCTGGTCTTGGATTGGAAAAGCAAACCCAGGGGGCTGTAAAACTTCTTATTCAAAATTCGAAATGTCCTCTTGTTCTGGATGCAGACGCCCTTAACATTTTGTCTGAGAATAAAACCTGGCTTTCTTTTTTGCCCGGGGGGAGTATACTTACCCCTCATCCAAAGGAATTTGAGCGACTTACAGAAAAAGCGTCAACTGATTACCAACGTTACGGCCAGATCAGGGATTTCGCATTCAAGTACAATATTTACCTGGTTCTTAAAGGGGCCCATACTGCAATTGCCTGCCCGGACGGAAGGGTGTATTTTAATTCTACCGGGAATCCGGGGATGGCAAAAGGAGGATCCGGAGATGTACTGACCGGTTTGTTGACCGGTCTTTTGGCTCAGGGGTACTCCTCTCTGGAAGCCTGTATTATAGGGGTTTATTGGCACGGATGGGCCGGGGATTGTGCTTCTGAAAAAATGACCGGACAAGTGATGGGGCCAATGGATATACTTGACAATCTGGGCAACGCATTTAAAACCTTTTTGGATTAGGTTACGTATATTTGCCAGCAGAGGAAAGATCACTAAGATTCTTAATTTTTTGTCTCAGCCGCCAGGACACTATATCATTCCCAACATTTTACCCGCTCAGGAAGCCGTGTTGCTGAATGATGTTTTTCTTGTTGTTTTATATGCCAACAGAATCCCTCCGCATCTTGCGGTTTCTGTTAACGGTAAGTTGTTCACCCTGACTGTAAAAGGAGCAACTGTTGACGGCGAGCTAAGTACCTTGCTTCGGTTAATCAGGAAACGGAATATTGAATCCCTGTTTATTAAACTTTCAGTGCCTGCTTTTTTCACTTTTCCCGAATTACTCGGGGAAATCAGGAAATATACGCTGGCCTATCCGAGAGTTGACGTTGGCATAGCAACCTGTCTGAGTCCGATAAAAGATTTTTGCGCAACGGTCTACGATACAGACTTGAAAAATGTAAATTTCGTCTTTGATTTGCTTCCGAAGTTATACGAACAAAAAATAATCACGTACTGTTACCAAATAAATCTAGAACGTTTTCTAAGAGGTGACTCGTTTTTACTGTCCAGGTATACCATGAACGATATTTATGAAGGTATACGTGCAGCTTCAGCCGTTACTTTAAATGCTTTCGAATAAAACAATACAGCTTAGGGCTCTGGAGCCCGGGGATATTGACCTGCTCTACGGGTGGGAAAACAATACATTGTTCTGGAGCGTGTCCAATACCCTGACGCCTTATTCGAGACATGTCCTGGAACAGTATTTGCAGAACGCGCACCTCGACCTTCATACAACCAAACAGGTACGATTAATGATTGAATTGAATGCCGGTCTTAAAACAATTGGTTGCATTGACCTTTTTGATTTTGAACCCTTGCACAGAAGAGCAGGAGTGGGCATACTGATAGCAGAAGATGGGGAGCAGCGAAACGGCTATGCTTCATCGGCCCTGGAACTGCTGATTCAATATGCGTTCGGCACTTTGAATCTGAATCAACTCTACTGTTCGGTAGCGGAAGGAAATGAAGGCAGTTTAAAGCTCTTTGCTAAATTCGGATTTAAGAAAACAGGCGTAAAAAAAGAATGGTTATGCCGAGGAGATGCCTGGCAGGACGAGGTATTTCTTCAGTTGTTCAGACGTGACGCTCAAACCGTTCAACAGCTATTGTCTTGAAAGTTCTGAAATTCTTTTTCCTGTTTTTTTCTTTTACAGACCTGTTTCTGACGATTGGCTGCAGTCCTGAAAAAAAGCACTACCTCAATCTCAGTGATACGGTTCATTATGTAGGGATTACAACCTGCAGGCAGTGTCATATGGATATTTACCAATCGTTTATTAAAACAGGGATGGGTCAGTCTTTTGGGCTGGCGAACAAACAGAAAAGTTCAGCCTCATTCAAACAGAACGCGGTAGTGCACGACGGTTTTTCGAATTTTGATTACCACCCTTTCTGGGATGCTGACAGCCTGAAAATTGAGGAGTTTCGTCTGTACGGCAAGGATACTGTTTACAAAAGGACTGAAAAGGTAAATTACATTATAGGTTCGGGTCAGCATACGAATTCCCATCTTTTCAATACACGGGGCTATATCCATCAGATGCCGCTCACCTATTACACACAGAAAGGGACCTGGGATTTGCCTCCGGGTTTTGAGAACGGCAGCAATACCCGGTTTTCAAGAAAAATCGGATTGGAATGCATGAGCTGTCACAATGCACTGCCTGATTTTGTCGAAGGTTCAGAAAACAAATACAACCTTGTTCCGGAGGGCATCAATTGCGAACGTTGTCACGGCCCGGGAAGCGCACATGTTGCCTTAAAGCAGAAAGGTATAGTTGTGGATACCAGCAAGGAAATTGATTACAGTATCGTAAATCCTGCAAAATTACCGATTGATCTTCAGTTTGATGTTTGTCAGAGATGTCACCTTCAGGGAAATGCCGTTTTGAAGGAGGGCAAATCATTTTTTGATTTCAGGCCGGGTATGCACCTGAGCGATGTAATGACTGTTTTTTTACCAAAGTACCAGGGGGCCGACGATGAATTTATAATGGCCTCGCATGCAGACCGGCTCAAAATGAGCCAATGCTTTTTGAAAAGCCTTCCAAAGGCCGAACATTCCTCTTCCCTGAAACCTTATAAGGAATCCCTTACCTGTGTTACCTGTCACAATCCGCATGTTAGCGTGAAGTACACGGATAAAAACATATTTAATTCAGCCTGCAAAAACTGCCACGGCAATACGGTGAAAACCACCTGCAGTGAAAAACCGGAGGTTTTAATTGCCAACCAGAACAATTGTGTGAGCTGCCACATGCCCAAATCCGGGGCAACGGACATTCCTCATGTGCGGATCACCGATCACTTTATCCGAAAACCCGCAACGGAAAAAGAAAAGGAAAAAATTAAAAAATTTATCGGTTTGGTTGCTATCAATGAGAAGAATCCTGGTCCCGGAATAAAAGCCAGAGCCTATATCAATCAATTTGAAAAATTCGATATGCGAAATACCTCTTTGCTTGACAGCGCGAAAAAATATCTGTCCGACGCGACAGAAAAAGAGGTGCTTGATAATTTATCCCAGTTGGTTCAGATTTGTTTTTTTCAGCAGAATTTCAATCAGATCTTAAAATATGTTTCCCGGGTTGGCCGGCAGAAAGTTTTGTCGACCTACACTGAAAAATCAATGAGCAACGATGATGCCTGGACTTTGTACCGGATAGGAGAGAGCAATCTGAAGTCGGGCAATGCCGGAGAAGCCGTTATCTACTTTAAAAGAGCAGATGATCTGGCTCCTTATTCTCCGGAGTTTAAAAACAAGCTGGGAGCTGCATTGATGGCAACAAACAGGATGGACGAAGCGGAGAAAAAATTTGAGCAGATTATTCAGGAAGATCCGGACTATTCTCCGGCCTGGTGCAACCTGGGTTACATTTATTTTCTGAAAGGCAACGAAGAGTCGGCCGAAAAAAATTACAACCAGGCGCTGGCTCTTGATCCGGATTACGAGCAGGCAACGATAAACAAGGCGGGCTTGTTCATCCATCAGAAAAAGAATGAAAAGGCCAGAAAAATACTCTCCGATTTTTTAAAATATCATCCGGACAACCATTCGGTGCGGCAATTGTTTGAAAAATTAAAGACCAATGCTTAAAAAAATACTGCTTTCTTTTCTTTTTCTGTTTCTGCTGGGAACGGTTCTTACCGGTATCTGGGGCTACAGGCTGGTTTATCAGCCCAATATCAGCCTGACGAATTCGGGTTCAGACTATTTATACATAGCGACCGGCTCAACATTTGATGATGTTCTGCAGAATCTGGCGGTGAAGTATTTTATTCTGAATACGGAAACCTTCCGGCGCCTGTCAGAACTAAAAGGATACAGCACGAAGGTAAAGCCAGGCCGGTACCGCATCAGGGACCGGATGAGCAACAATCAGCTGATTAATCTGCTCCGGGCCGGACTTCAGGAGCCCGTTCAGATTTCGTTCAACAACATCAGGTCTAAAGGTCAGTTGGCTTCCCGCATCGGACGCAAACTGGAGGCCGATTCAACCCAGTTACTTTCGCTTTTGAATTCTGCAGAATTTGCGGGAAAATATGGATTTAATTCTGAAAATATTCTGACTCTTTTTGTTCCCAATACCTACGAGATCTATTGGAATACCTCATCCGGTGAATTCATTGAACGAATGGCGAAAGAATATAAAAATTTCTGGACGGCCAAACGAAAGTTGTTAGCCAGAGAAATTCCATTGACGCAGACGGAAGTCTCAGTTCTCGCTTCTATAGTGCAGGCTGAACAAAATCGCTTTGATGATGAAAAGCCTGTAATTGCAGGGTTGTACCTTAACCGCTTAAAGTCCGGAATGCCACTGCAAAGCGACCCTACGCTGATTTATTCAATAGGAGATTTTTCGATTACGCGGGTTTTGAACAGCGATAAAAATATTGATTCGCCTTACAACACTTACAGACATTCCGGATTGCCCCCGGGGCCCATCTGTTTGCCCGAAATTTCGTCCATTGATGCCGTATTGAATTATCAGAAAAGCAACTACCTGTATATGTGTGCCATGGAGGATTTTTCGGGCAGGCACCATTTTTCGGAAACAATACAGCAACATGCTATATACGCAAAACGATACCGGGAAGCCCTGGATAAACACAATATAAAACGCTAAATATAAAACGCTAAATTTGAAATGAAATCACAAACGCTATGACTAAAATTAAATTTGGAACTGATGGCTGGAGGGCAATCATTGCAAAAGACTTTACGGTTGACAATTTAATAAGAGTGTCTGAAGCCTGTGCGCTGTGGATGAAAAAGAAATTCAAATCCCCGTCCGTGGTTATCGGGCACGATTGCCGGTTTGCCGGAGAGCTTTTTGCCGAAACAGTTGCAAAAGTTATGATTCTCCATGACATTCGGGTATTTCTTGCGAGGGACTTTGTTTCCACCCCCATGTTGTCCCTTGGAACAGTCCGGCACAAGGCAGATATCGGCATCATCATAACAGCGAGTCATAATCCGGCATCCTACAACGGTTTCAAATTAAAAGGAGCTTACGGAGGACCGCTTTTACCTGAAAAGGTTCAGGAAATTGAAGACCTGATCAAAGACCGTCCGCAATCCGATACGGACCTTCTTTTTATTGATGAACTGATTCAGTCAGAAAAAATCACGCTGACTGATCTGGAAGAGATGTATTGCAAACACGTCGAAGAGCATTTTGATCTGGATGCAATACGCAAATCAGGCCTTACATTTGCCTATGATGCCATGTATGGGGCGGGTCAGAATGTAATCAGACGTCTGTTCCCTGATATCAGGCTTCTTCATTGTGAAAACAACCCTTCTTTTAACGGACAGGCTCCCGAACCAATCGATAAAAATCTTCGGGAATTTTCGAATCTGATAAAATCTTCCGGTGCTATTGATTGCGGTCTGGCAACTGACGGGGATGCGGACAGGATAGGGCTGTATGATAAGCAGGGGAATTTTGTAGATTCCCATCACCTTATTTTACTTCTGATAAAATACCTTTTTGAACAGAAGAAAATGAACGGCAAAGTGGTTACTGCATTTTCAGTAACTCCGCGGGTTAAGCTCATGTGTGATCATTTCGGATTGCCCAGCGAGGTGGTAAAAATCGGGTTCAAGTATGTTGCAGCAGTAATGCTGAAGGAGGACGTTTTGCTTGGGGGAGAAGAGTCGGGCGGAATTGCTATCAAGGGACACATCCCTGAAAGGGACGGCATCTGGATCGGTCTAACGATATGGGAATACATGGCAAAGTCGGGAAAATCCCTGAATGAACTGATTCAGGAAGTTTACAGGATAACCGGAGCCTTCTCCTTTGAACGATCAGACCTTCACCTGAAGGAGGAAACCAAGAACAGAATTGTAGATAACTGTAAAAATGCGAAGTACAGCAGCTTTGGAAAGTATAAAATTCAGAACACCGAAAAAATTGACGGGTATAAATTCTTTTTCAGTGCAACGGAATGGCTTATGATCAGGGCCTCCGGGACTGAGCCTGTCCTTCGGAATTATGCTGAAGCTGAAAGCAGGGAAAAAGCATTCGATATTTTGAATGCGGCTGAAAAAACCCTGCTGAATGCCAATTGATCAGTTCTCTGTGCAGATCTTGATGTGCAAAACAGATCGAAGGTGTCAAAAACGCCATGGTTGTTATATTGATTGGAAGCCAAAGAAGTAGTTATATGATTTTTTAATACCTTTGTGCTTTAACTTAAAAGGTTACGTAGCTCAACTGAATAGAGCACCTGACTACGGATCAGGAGGTTTGGGGTTTGAATCCCTACGTGACCACCAGTAAAACAAGGGCTTTCAACCATTTGAGGTTGGAAGCCCTTAGCATTTGCATACGATATGCCCTAATATTGCTTAAATCGAACCTAATACATTTGAAAGGAGATAAAGGGCTATTGTACCTTTTTCTTCACTCCGAACAAATATCCAAAGGCCAAAGTACTAATAGGGGATATAATAGCCCAAAAGTTTTTTATCGGTATTGAGATTTTTTCAGGAGCGGTATTTATAGTAAAAAGGGTATATGCAATTCCAGTTAAAAGCAAGAGTGCAATTGAAAGGGCTGCAATATTATTAGGGATATTTGAAGAATTGCCCCATAATTTCCCTAATAACCCTTGCTCGATTTGCTGTTGTTCAAGGTGATTATCCAATACCTGCTTCGCAAGTTCCTTGTCCTTCGGTAACAGAATTTTATTAGGCATTCTTAACCTCCTCTCTATAATACCAGGTATAATGAATCGTTTTAAATGTTGTTTGATTTTGAGAGTGAACAACGAAGTTAAAATAAACCATCCTGTTATTAATTACAGCTACTTCTAATGGCTCTGGATTCGATACTCCACCAAAGGCGTTTTCAAAGTTCACTAAGCGTTCGCGGTCGTGAACACTTAAAAACGAGTTATCAATATAGAAGCCATGAAGTTAAAAGGAAAAAAAGCCGTTCACGCTTGATTCATTAGCGTTCACGGTGTTTACACTTGTGAACACGTGAACACTCCGAACATTTCAAAGCCTTATTTCAATTTCACGCTTTAACATGAACTCATAGGTAGGAAAAAAAAGAAATTTTCTTGTAGGGGAATTGAAAAAGAGGGGATTGAAAATTGAAAACGGAAGGTACACTATAGCCATGGAGGGTAGATAACCCTGCACAACTGTAAAGGTACGCTTCTGATTTTGGATGTATGTGATCAAGGCAGGATCTCCCCAGGCGCATTCTCTCCTTCTAAAAAGATTTCGGATTACCCCGGCCTGTTTTTATGGGACTTGATTTTCCCTATTAGCCAACCTATGGGACGCTTGTCAATTAAAAACCATAACTAGAGTCAATGAATTTCAAAATTATACACTTTGTTAATACCCCGCCAACCGTGGCATTTTATACCCGCTCACTCCGGGGCTCTTTTTTATAACTTTTACTTTGAATATTTCGGTTTGTTTCTATATTTGTACAACTTAAAAAACGGACATCATGGTAAAAAATACAAATTTCAGATCACTGGTTTTGGCAACTGTTAGTGCTGTCTTTATTTGTTTTTCTGGTTTTTCCCAGAAGTCCCAGGAGTTTTTCAGCAAGGGGAACGATATGATCAAGAATGCTGATTATATAAGCGCAATCCATGATTTTAGTGTTGCTATACGTCTCAATCACAAATACGCTGAAGCCTACAATTTCAGGGGCATTTCTAAGTTTCTGGTAAAAGGAGGAGCCGACCGTGCTACCTGGCAGGAAGTAAATGCCGCCATTAAAGATTACAACAGGGCCATTCGTATCAATCCAAATTATGCTGACCCGTACAATAACAGAGGTGTAGCAAAGAGGTTCTCCAATGATTATTGGGGTGCGATAGCCGATTACAACATTGCTATAAAACTCAATCCAAGTTACGCAGAGGCCTACTTTAACAGAGGCAATTCGAAGATGGCTCTTAAGGATTATCTGGGTGCTGTTAAAGATTACGACAAGGCGATAGAATTCAACGCTAAGTACGAAGATGCGTATGTTGCAAGGGGAATGGCCAAAAGAAAAATGAAGGATTTCAGCGGTTCGGTTCAGGACAACAATAAAGCCCTTGAGTTTAATCCGAATGACATAGATGCCTATAAGAATAGAGGTCTTTCGAAGATCAAGCTGGGCGAAAAAGAAAGTGGCTGGCTTGACCTGAGTAAAGCCGGTGAATTGGGTGATCGTGAAGCCTACGAGCTGATCAAGAAAAACTGCCTTTAAAATCCGGGCATTCCTTCCTGTTAATAAAAAGTACTATTTTTTTTAGCTCTCCCCCTGGGAAACTGGATATATTTGTCTTGTAGTTTACTTTTTTAACATACCCCCCCCCTTATTTAGGGGGGGGGGGCGATTGTAAAACCTTTATTTTTATAAAAGACAACGAAAATGGCAGTACACCGGTTTAAAGCATTGGAAGAAGTTCTTAACAGGATTCCCGTAAATATCGATTTACCATCAGAGACGGTCTCCGATTATTACGGAACGAACGTTTTCGGACAAGACAGCATGCGTGAATACCTTTCCGAAGAGGCCTACAGCAGTGTAATGGCCGCAATTGAAACCGGCAGCCGTATCGAACGCAAAATGGCCGATCAGGTAGCGGCAGCAATGAAGGCCTGGTCTAAAACAAAGGGCGTTTCTCATTATACTCATTGGTTTCAACCGCTCACAGGAGCAACGGCTGAAAAACACGATGCTTTTTTCACTCCGATCGAAGGAGGTAAAGCAATAGAAAAATTCGGAGGCGATCAATTGGTGCAGCAGGAACCCGATGCCTCCAGTTTTCCAAGCGGAGGAATCCGCAATACATTTGAGGCCCGTGGCTATACGGCCTGGGATCCCACTTCGCCGGCTTTTGTCATAGGTAAAACCCTTTGTATACCTACTGTTTTTGTTTCCTACACAGGTGAGGCTCTCGATTTCAAGACGCCCTTATTAAAGGCGCTTCACGGGCTGGACAAGGCTGCAACTTCTGTATGTCAGTATTTTGATAAAAATGTATCCAAAGTAACTGCCACGCTGGGTTGGGAGCAGGAGTATTTTCTGATAGATACGGCTTTGTTTAACGCCCGGCCTGACCTTATTATGACGGGAAGAACCCTGTTCGGACACGCCTCTGCCAAGGGACAGCAATTAGAAGATCATTATTTCGGCAGCATTCCCGATCGCGCAACATCCTTCATGCGCGAACTCGAAATCGAATCCTGGCAACTCGGTGTTCCGATCAAAACGCGTCACAACGAAGTTGCTCCGAATCAGTTCGAATGTGCTCCTGTATTTGAAGAATGCAACCTCGCTGTGGATCACAACCAGTTGCTGATGGACATGATGGAAAAAGTGGCGAGACGTCATAATTTCAGAGTCCTGCTTCACGAAAAACCTTTTGCCGGTATTAACGGAAGCGGAAAGCACAACAACTGGAGCCTGGGTACGAACACAGGAAAAAACCTGCTCAGTCCCGGCAAAACGCCAAAAACAAATTTACAGTTCCTGACCTTTTTCATTAACACCATAAAGGCTGTTCACGACAATGCCGATCTTATGCGTGCCAGTATTGCTTCTGCTAATAACGATCACCGGCTTGGGGCCAACGAAGCGCCCCCTGCTATAATGTCCATTTTCATCGGATCTCAGTTGACGCAGGTTTTTTCTGAACTTGAAAAAAAGGTTAAGTCGGGTAAAATGACTCCTGATGAAAAATCTGCGCTTAAACTCGGCATAGGAAAAATTCCTGATATTCTGCTCGACAATACAGATCGCAACCGCACGTCTCCCTTTGCTTTTACCGGAAATAAATTTGAATTCAGGGCAGTCGGCTCCTCTGCCAATTGTGCAGGCGCCATGACCGTTTTGAATGCCATCGTTACTGACCAACTGGTTCATTTTAAGAAAGATGTTGACCAGCTGATGAATAAAGGAGTTGAAAAAGATGAGGCCATTTTTCAGATTTTGGTGGACTACATTAAATCATCAAAGAAAATATTATTTGAAGGAAACGGATACGGTGAGGAATGGGTAAAAGAAGCTGCCAAAAGAGGGCTTAACAATATCAAAACCACTCCCCAGGCCCTGGATGCATTCGTCAGTCCGAAGACTCTTCAGTTGTTTGAACGTAATCAGGTCATGAGCGCACGCGAACAGGAGGCCCGTCATGCCATCTATCTGGAAACCTATACTAAAAAAATTCAGATTGAATCACGCATTATAGGGGACCTTTCTCTTAATCAGATCATCCCTACTGCTATACGGTATCAGAATTTGCTTATTGACAATGTTTACCGCATGAAGGAATTGTTTAATTCTTCTGAGTTTAAATCCAATGCATTGACTCAATTGGAAATGATCAAGGAAATTTCAGAACGAATATCGGTGATCAAGACCAGTGTGGATGAGATGACCGAAGAGCGAAAAAAAGCCAACGGCATTGAAGATCACAAAAAGCAAGCCGTTGCCTATTGCGAAAAGGTGAAACCGTATTTTGAAAAAATCAGATACAATACGGATAAACTGGAGCTCATTATCGAAGATGAACTTTGGCCGCTGCCCAAATACAGGGAGTTGCTTTTTACAAAATAAACCGGCAAAGGAGAGACTTTTGCTTAATCAAGTTCTGAGATAAGTTCCATTATCCGTTCGAGTTTTTTTCTCATTTCGTTTGATGAGTAATCAAAGTTGTTTGCAATGAGGGCAAAGGCGAGCTGCTGTCCGTTTTTAGAATTCACATAACCTGCAAATGACCTTACCCGGTTAAAACTTCCGCTTTTCGCCCGTAGATTATTTTCAGCGCTGGTGCCTTTTAAAAGACCTTTCATGGTGCCGGTTTTTCCGGCAACCGGCAGGGAATTAAAAAACGAAAGATAAGCGCGATCCCTGGTCATGTAACAAAGGATTTCGGTCAATTGCCTCGCTGTGACTGTATTTGCCCTGGCCAGACCGCAACCGTCGAAAAGGGCCATGCCTTTTATGTCGATGCCCTTACTCTTCCAGAATTTTGCAATTTCGTCGATACCTCCGGTTGAAGACCCAAAACCTCTTTTTGTCAGGGCAATTGTTTTCATAATATGTTCGGCAAAAAGGTTTACACTGAACATATTTGTCCAATAAACAATTTTTTCAAGTGAAGGAGAGCCGAATTTTCCGATTTCTTTTCTGGTTTGCGGGTTGTACCTGTGATTAAGTTTCAATTCCCTTACCGAAGTAGCCGGGCCATTTACGGGCACTTTTTTTCTTGACAATGCGTTTTTTAAATCATAGGCCAGTAAAAAAGAAGGATCGGGAAGGGCTCCTTTTACCTCAAAATTGCTCTTGTTTGGAGGAATTGTTCCGGTAATATATCTGGATGTTGTATAGGGTGCTCCATAAATATAGGCTTCATCTTCAGTGCCGTAAGCTTTGACGTAGTTTAAAATTGAAAAACCAGGAATTTCAGGAGAGATGCGGATTAATCTGGCTGAATCGTTCGCTTTGCCGGAATTAAAAAAAAGCGAATACATATCGTCCTTGTAGCTCAGTCCCGATGCACCCGCTCCATAATAGTTTTCCATATCGCCCCAGGCCCAGTTGGATTCTGTTGATTCATCTTCAAAAACGGAGGCATCGGCAACAACGGATCCCGATATTGAACGTATGTTTTTAGTCTTGAGAAAATCGGCCCATTTGTCAACCAATTTTACCGTGTCCTTTCCATCCTTGAAAAAAAAGGATTCAAGACTGGGGTCACCGGAACCTTTTATATACAAATTGCCATTTAAGACGCCGTTTATCGAATCGAACGATCCGTCGTATTCCAGTCTGGTAGTGTAGCTGAAGCTGGGGCCAAGAATACTTAGCCCGGCGGCAGTTGTAATGATTTTTTGAGTGGAGGCAGGGGCCAGACTCATAGAGCTGTTGTATTCAAGGATTGTGTTTCGGCTTTCCGGTTGCATCACACATATTCCCCAGGAAGCATGGGCCATTTCAGAATCGTTGCGAAGAGCTTCCAGTTCAGTTTTTAATTTTTCCAGCGCTAATGATCCGGATTGGGCTGTTGCAGGTGAAAAGATAGTCAGAGAAAGTGCATAAATAAGAAGAGTACGTCGCATCATTTGGCTTAAAATAGATCTCTTTATTGCGAATATACAAATTCAGGTTATTAACTTTACCGGATGATCACTGAACGTGAGCTATTCCTCAGACATGTTGCACAGACAAGTCACTTTCCACTTTCGCTGGAAATTGAAAAAGCCCGGGGCTGTTATTTATACGAAAAGTCTGGGACATCCTATCTGGACCTGATTTCAGGAATTGCCGTTTCAAATCTGGGTCATGGGCATCCGGCTGTCCTAAAGGCAATAAAAGATCAGCTTGATAAATACATGCACCTGATGGTGTACGGAGAATACATTCAGTCGCCTCAGGTAAAACTGGCCGAATTGCTTGCATCCGTTCTGCCTCCAGATCTTTCTACCGTTTATTTTGTCAATTCAGGAGCGGAAGCCATAGAAGGCGCTATGAAACTGGCCAAACGCTTTACCGGCAGAAAGCAATTTATTTCATTCCGGAATGCGTATCACGGAAGTACGCAGGGGGCCTTAAGCCTGATGGGAGATGAGCGGCTGAAGAAGCCATTTTATCCCTTACTGTCAGATGTTATCCAACTTGAATTTAACAATGAGAAGGATCTGGAGAAAATTTCTCCGGCCTGCGCTGCAGTTGTTGTTGAGCCTATTCAGGGTGAAGCAGGAGTCATTCTGCCTGACGCATTGTATTTAAAAAAACTGAGGGAAAAATGTACTGAAACAGGGACCTTACTGATATTCGATGAGATACAAACCGGCTATGGCCGCACAGGTACAATGTTTGCGTTCGAACGTTATAAAGTGATTCCGGATATTCTTTGCCTGGCCAAAGGTATGGGGGGAGGCATGCCTCTGGGGGCTTTTATTTCTTCCCGTCAGATTATGTCTTCCTTATCTGAAAATCCCGAACTGGGCCATATTACTACTTTTGGGGGTCATCCTGTCTGTTGTGCAGCGGGTTTAGCTACCCTTCAGATGCTCATTTCTGAAAATCTGATGGAGGGTATTGAAGAAAAACACAGGTTGTTTTCTGAAAATCTCAGTCATGATTTAATTGTGGAAAAGCGGGGGATTGGGCTTTTTATCGCCCTGGAATTTGCGAACTTTGAAACAACTAAAAAGCTCATTGATCTTTGTCTGAAAAGCGGTCTGATTGTTGATTGGTTCTTATTCAATACAAAGAGTTTACGTATTGCACCTCCGCTTATAATTAACCGGACTGAGATACTTAAGTCCTGTAGTATTATAAACGAAAATTTAAATACAATTCAACATGAACGTATTAATCATTGAAGACGAAATAGCATTGTCCAAAGAATTGGAAGTCTTCCTCAAAAAAGAAGGTTATGTATGCGAATTGGCCAGAACCGGAAAAGAGGCTTCCGAAAAAATTTATGTAAACAGCTATGATTTTATTCTGCTTGATCTGGGCTTGCCCGATTACGATGGACTCGAACTTCTGAAAGAAGTTTTTAAAGCCACCAAAGAGGCTTCCGTCATCATCCTCACGGCCCGTGGCACTGTCGATGACAAAGTAAAGGGACTGAATATGGGAGCAGACGATTACCTGGCCAAACCTTTTTCCCTTTTGGAACTGCAATCAAGAATGCATGCCATTATCCGCAGAAAGCACGGGCTTAAAAAAAGCATTCTTCCTATAAAAGGATTCAACATTGATATTGACAACCGCACCGTTGCCTGGAAGGAAGAGCAGGTTAACCTTACCAAAAAAGAGTTCGATCTGCTTCATTACCTGGTCTTGCACAAAAACAGAGTCCTTACCCGTCTGCAGTTGACAGAACACATCTGGGGAAATTTAATGGATGACGATTTTGATTCGAACTACATTGATGTCCACATTAAGAACTTACGAAAAAAACTTTCTGCGTACGAAGAATCGGATTGGATAGAAACAGTTCGGGGACTGGGCTACAGGGCAAACATCGGATGAGATTATACACCAAATTCACACTTTACAGCGCGATCTCAAAAATACTGATTGTGGGTATTTTTGTCGTTTTTGTGCCCTCTGTTATCGAACGTTTGGCTGACAGCCACACGGATGCCCAGCTTGTTCATATGAAAAACAAAACGCTGGCAATTGTAAACAGGGTTGGGGTTAAGGAGTTTATAGAACAGGAAAAGGACAGTGTTTTAAACAGCTACAATATACTCAAAGAAGAATTTATTTCCATTGAGCAAATTGCTGAACCAGAAAAGCTTGGCGAAGTAATTCAGAATACCCAACGGACTATTGAAGATGAAAACGTCGATTACCGCGTTCTCAGTCTTACGTTTAAAAGCGGAACACAGTATTACCTGCTTGAAGTAGGGAAGAGCCTGAACCGGGTTGAATTGGTTCAGGACTATCTGCGAAATCTGGCCTGGTACCTTTTATTGATTCTTCTTTTGGTGACAGTAATTATCGACATTATGTTTACCCGTTTTTTGTTAAGTCCCTTTAAATTAATCGAAGACAAATTGAAGAAAACGAATCACCCTGAAAAATTTGATTTCAGCTCCATTTCCAGTAACACAAGCGACTTTAAATACCTGGACGACAGTATAAATGAAATGATGCATAAAATAAACGATGCATTTATGCACGAAAGGTTGTTTATCTCGAATGTTTCACATGAATTGCTGACCCCGATTTCAATCATAAAAAACCGGCTGGAAAATATTCTGGTCGAAAAGCTGCCCGAGGATGTTGCAATGAGGGTTATTGAAACGCAAAACACGCTGACCCGGCTGAGTAAAATTGTGAATGCTTTACTGCTAATTTCAAGAATAGAAAATCAGCAATTTTTGAAAGGAGAAGAAGTCTCGGTTAAGGATCTCGTAAAAGAGGTCGTGGACGAAATTGAAGACAGGGGATCTGAGACCAACATTTCTATACGTGTTGAAATCAATGAGGATTATTTGCTGCGGAATGCCAACCGTTACCTGCTGTTTACTATGGTTTTCAACCTTGTAAACAATGCCATAAAGTATAACATCAGGAATGGAAGCATTGAAATAACCGGAAAATTTATTGACAGAAATTTTCAGCTTATCGTTAAAGACAGTGGGAAAGGAATTCCTTCTGAAAACATTAAATCCCTGTTTGAACCGTTTAAAAAAATCAGAAAGGACAAAACCGACAGTCACGGCCTTGGTCTGCCAATTGTTAAAACAGTTGCCGATTTTCACGGAATTCAAATACAGGTTTATTCGCAGGTAAACGAAGGGAGCTCATTTGTCCTTGTTTTTCCATGAAAAAAATCCCGCTAAGATCTTATTCTTAGCGGGATTAGTGGCTTTTACTTAACTTTGAAATAGTCCTTAACGGAGGAAGAGGGATTCGAACCCCCGGTAGTGTTACCTACAACAGTTTTCAAGACTGCCGCGTTAAACCGCTCTGCCATTCCTCCGGGGACAAAAGTAGAAGAAATTTTTGTTTGACGAACATAAAAATGCGTACAAGGGTATTGTTTTTTGTTTTTTTTATTCTCACCGGTGGCTCTTTCGCTGGTTTGAAGGCGTTTTTCGGGTATTCTACTTTTTATTCTCCGGGCTCGGGTCCATACGCCGAAACCCATCTCTATGTCCTGGGGCAATCGGTACTCTTTAAAAAAAACAGCGGCTCTCCCGGTTATGAGGGTACTATTAAAGTAGCGATGCTTTTTAAGCAGAACGATACCATAAAAGCTTTTCAGAAGGTCAGGCTTCACAGCCAGGCGCCGGAGGATACGGTCAGTACGAGGGACAATTTTGTGGATGTGGAACGTTTTGCCCTGCCCTGCGGGGATTATGATTTTGAGATCGAGATATCGGATGAGAATTCAACTGTTGCCCCCTATCATTTCGGCCAAAAGATAAGTGTGTTTTACGATACCGGGAAACTGGCTTTTTCAGATATTGAATTTCTGGAGTCCTATGCCCCGACAAGTGAAAAAACCAACCTGAGCAAAAACGGATATGAGCTGATTCCATACGTTTCAGATTATTATCCCGAAAACATGCACAGCCTTTCCTTTTACACAGAAGTTTACAACACGCGTCAGACAATGGGTGACACGGGCAAGTTCGTACTGTTTTATTCAATCCGGACTGAAGACAACCGCCTGATAGCCAATTGCAGTGCTTTTAGCAGACAAATGGCTTCTGAAATCTGCGTTTTGCTTGGAACCATTGATCTGAGTCAGGTTCCTTCGGGAAATTTCAAGATCTGCATTGAACTAAGGGATCGCAACAACAAGTTACTTCTGAGTAGCAGCAAAGGCTTTCAGCGAAAGAACAAGGTGATT
>JABDFU010000038.1 GCA_013286385.1 Bacteroidota bacterium | reverse complement strand
AAAGATTGCTGCACTGGATTTCGGAAGTTCCTTTTTTAAAAAGCATAAGGCAGTTGAGGTGCCCAATGAAAACCGGCTCTTATTGGAGCCGGTTGTGCATGATTACGCCAAACGTATAAAGGGGGTTTTAACGGTATGCGAAAGGGTTTCAAAGGAAGTTGCAAAAACATACAGTGATCACCGCAATTTTCCTATCGTATTGGCCGGAGATCACAGCTCTGCTATTGGTACGGTTGCCGGGATCAAAATTGCTTTCCCCCAAAAGCGGATAGGGGTAATCTGGATAGATGCGCATGCCGATCTCCATTCTCCGTATACTACCCCTTCAGGTAATATGCATGGAATGACACTTGCTGCCCTGCTTGGGGAGGACAACATGGAGCTTGCCGTCAACAAACCCGATGAGGAAACCATTGAATACTGGAACAAATTGAAAAATCTGGGTGGTATATGCCCTAAAATAAATTATGCTGACGTTGCTTTTGTGGCACTCAGGGATCTCGAACCGCAGGAAGACCAGGTCATAAAAAGAAACAAAATGCGTTGTTTTACTCTTCCTGAAATACGGCGGAAAGCAGTTGAACGTGCAGCTATCGAGTCTCTCAATTATCTTGATCAGTGTGATTTAATTTATGTTTCTTTTGATGTGGATAGTATGGATTCGAGTATTTCCAAGGGAACCGGGACACCTGCTCCCAGTGGAATCAGTGAAAAAGAAGCGGGCAATCTGATTTATTATCTGCTCAGAAGCAAAAAAGTCTGCTGTTTTGAAATGGTGGAAATCAATCCTACTCTGGACAAGGAAAATTTAATGGCTGAAAACGCTTTTGAAATACTTTATAAAGCCACCAACCAGATTACAAACGATTTTTAAGGTAAAACTGTAGTATGCTGATTGAAGAGCTTTTAAGTCAGGAACTTTCAAAGGGCCTTTTCGCGCTTTACAAGCTGGATGTGCCTCCTGTGCAATTGGTTTTTCAAAAGACCAAAAAAGAATTTGAAGGGGATTTAACGCTTGTCGTTTTCCCATTTGTAAAAGCATCCCGAAAAGCGCCGGAGGAAACCGCTCTGGAGATTGGAACCTATCTTGCGGGTCATTTGACAGAAGTTTCAACATTCAATGCAGTTAAGGGTTTTCTGAACATTGTTGTTTCCACAGACTATTGGCTGACTTATTTTAAGGGAGTTGAAAAGCAGAAGGACTATGCTATCCGGCCGGTTAACGAAACCGGGGATAAAGTGATGGTCGAATATTCATCTCCCAATACCAACAAACCCCTGCACCTGGGACATATCCGCAACAATCTTCTGGGTTTTTCCATTGCAGAAATTCTCAAGGCAGGAGGAAAGCAGGTTGTAAAAGCGACGCTCGTGAACGACAGGGGCATTCACATCTGCAAATCGATGCTGGCCTGGAAAAAATGGGGTGCTGGTGAAACTCCCGATAACACCAGCGATACGGCCTGCCGAAAAGGGGACCATCTGGTAGGGAAATACTATGTTTTATTCGACAAGGAGTTCAAGGTTCAAAGTTCAAAATTGCTTGAGCAAGGGATGAGCAAGGAGGATGCCGAGAAGAAAGCTCCGATTATTCTGGAAGTCCAGGAAATGCTTAGAAAGTGGGAGGAGGGCGATCCTGAAGTAAGGACCCTTTGGACACTGATGAATGGATGGGTATACAAGGGATTTGAGTCGACTTACCGGACCCTAGGAGTTGATTTCGATAAAACCTATTACGAATCAGAGACGTATTTGCTGGGAAAGAAAATAATTGAACAGGGTCTTCGCAAATATGTATTTGAAAAGAAAGCCGATCACTCGGTCAGAATTGACCTTACCGCAGACGGATTGGATGAGAAAGTACTGCTCAGGCCCGATGGGACTTCGGTTTATATGACACAGGATCTGGGAACGGCCGTGCAGCGATTCAGCGAAAGCCCGGATCTTAACAGGCTGATTTATGTAGTCGGAAGCGAACAGGATTATCATTTTAAAGTGCTTTTTCTTATTCTTAAAAAGCTAGGTTATAAATGGGCTGAGGACTGTTTTCACCTCTCTTACGGTATGGTTGAACTTCCTGAAGGAAGGATGAAATCAAGAGAAGGCACAGTGGTTGATGCGGATGATCTGATTAAGGAAATGATTGATACGGCCAGGGAAATGACCCTTGAGCTTGGCAAAACCGAATTTTCTGATCCGGCGGAGGCCGAAGAACTTTACCGTAAAATAGGGCTGGGCGCACTCAAATATTTTATGCTTAAAGTCGACCCCAAAAAGAAAATGTTGTTCAACCCCAAAGAAAGCATTGATTTACAGGGCAACACAGGACCGTTTATACAGTATGCCTACACCCGTATTCGGTCCATTCTGAGGAAATCAGAGTTGGCTGATGGGTATTTATCCTGGACTGCTGATTTTATTCCTGAGCAAAAGGAAAAAGAATTGATTAAACTTATTTACAGTTTTCCTGCTGTTATTCAGGAAGCCGGAAATAGCTTTAATCCCGGAACAATCGCCAATTTTGTGTATGAACTGGCAAGAGAATACAACCATTTTTATCAGGATTGTCCGATTTTAAAGCAGGAGTCGGTTTCCAGGCGAAACTTCAGATTGAGTCTTTCTGCAAAAACAGCCGAAGTCATCAGTTTTTCCATGAAATTATTGGGGATTGAGGTTCCGGAAAGGATGTGAGTTAGGCCAGGGATAAGCCATCCAGGCCGATCATCTGTTGAATTTCGGGATCCCAGAGCTTCAGCTTGAAACAGGCAATTACGTCTCTGATCTTAAACGAGGTAACCTTGGGGTGCTGAAGTTCGGGAATCTGAGCCATTGCGTCTGGTAAGCGGTAAAAAGGAATTCTCGAATTTAAATGATGTACATGGTGATAACCAATGTTGGCCGTACACCAACGCATAAAAGCTTTCATTTTCATGTAACTGGAGGATTCGAGGGCCGCTGTTTCATAGGCCCATTCGGTGTTGTCCTTAAATTTTACACCCGGAAAATTATGTTGGGCATAAAAGAGGTAGGCACCTATTGCAAAGGTGATCAAAAAGGGTAAAAACCAAACCAGAAACCAGGCCTGCCAGCCCAGGTAGATAACCAAGAGGACTGCTATTCCTACATGCAGAACAATTGCAATAAGGGAATCAAAATGCTTGCGGGGGTTGCTTCGGAAGGAATTTATACACATGCCGATCAGAAACATAGAGAAAAAACCTAAAGCTATTGTAAGCGGATGGCGGCTCATCAGGTACTCGCGACGTTCTTTGACTGAACTGTTCAGGAATTTTTGCTTGGTCATTATAGGGAAGGAGCCGATATAGGCACTGAAGAGTTTTGAGTTGTGTTTGTGATGGTAATCATGTGAGCGTTTCCAGATACTTGCTGGTGCCAGTGAGTAAAGGCCAAAAAGATACATAATGCCTTTAGCAATGAATGATTTTTGAAGTATCGCTTTGTGCTGGTAATCGTGGTAGATGACAAATACCCGCACAAAAATAAAGCCCGCCAGTATGCTGGAGGCAATACGGGCAATCAACCAGGGAGCTTTTGCTGCAGATACCAGAACTGCAATCAAAAGAGCCAGGGCAAACAACGTATGAAACCAACTCAAAAATCGGTTTTCTTTTCCAAACGGCTTTGTAGCCACAATCAGGTCTTTTCCTTCCAACATCTTTTTTGCAAAATTAAGAAACTTTTTTATGTTTCCATCTTCTGTGAGACCATAACCATGTTTCTGGGCTTTTTATTATTTCTTTTTCTAAAATACGGGTATGCCAGTCCGAAATAAATCCGGGAGGGGTCTCCGCCGGATTTTCAATACAGTTCTCGGCTTTTACAATATAATATCCGCGTTTTGTCTTCTCAATGTTCACAAAAACGACCGGGTAATTAAACCGGTTGGCCATCAGCTCGGTGCCTTTGAAAACAGCGGTATCCTGATTCAGGAAAGTCATCCAATGGGCATTGTCGGCAGATGCGGTCTGGTCGGCAATAAATGCAGTAGCCGTGCAGGAAGGTTTGTTTTTTGTCATTTGCCTGAACGTGTCTTTCATGGGAATCAATTTTGACCCGAAGCGGGTTCGCATGGAAATGGTCAGGCTATCGAAAAAAGGATTGGTCAAAGGGTGGTATATAACATACAATTGATGCTTGCACTGCAGGGAAAAGGCATTTCCCCCCCATTCCCAGTTCCCCAGGTGGCCCAGTACGATGATGATACTTTTGTTCTGATTGTAATAGTCGTTGAAAAGCTTTATCGCTTCCCCGCTTAAGTGACAATGCTCCAGCGCCTTTTCCCTGCCGATGGTAAGGGTTTTAAAAGTTTCAAAGCTCAGGTCGCACAAATAACGGTAAAATCGCCTGCGGATTTTTTTTAATTCAGCCTCAGGCATTTGCGGAAAGGAATTTTTTAAATTGGCGTACACAATTTCCCTGCGGTACCGGATCAGGTAAAAAAGAATAAAAAAAGCGGCATCAGAAATTAAGTACAAAAACCAGAATGGGCTGAGTGAAATAATATAGATAAACGGTACTGCAAGATAATAGCCCAAACGTCTCATGGGGACAAAGGTAATTGAATGAATATTAATCAGTATTTTTGAGGTATGTTTGAAAGTTTAAGCGATAAAATAGACCGGGCTTTTAAGCTCCTGAAAGGGCAAGGTAAAATTACAGAAGTAAATGTTGCCGAAACCATAAAAGAAATCCGCCGTGCATTGCTGGATGCCGATGTCAATTACAAAGTTGCCAAGCAGTTTACCGATACGGTAAAAGAAAAAGCGATAGGCCAAAATGTGCTTACGACGGTTTCACCGGGCCAACTCCTGACCAAAATTACGCATGACGAACTTTCGTTGCTGATGGGGGCTGAAAAAACCGAAATTCAGCTAAATGGAAATCCTACGATAATTCTGATGTGCGGATTGCAGGGTTCGGGTAAAACCACTTTCTCCGGAAAATTAGCCAACTACCTGAAAAACAAAAGAGGTAAAAAGCCTTTGCTGGTAGCCTGTGATATTTACCGGCCGGCTGCCATTGAGCAGCTGCGCGTTTTGGGCGAGCAGCTTGGGGTTGAAGTGTTTTCGGATGCTGATTCGAAAGATGCGCTGGCTATTGCAAAAAGAGCCATTGCGCAGGCCAGGGATAATGGAAATTCGGTTGTTATTGTCGATACGGCGGGTCGTCTGGCCATTGACGAAGAAATGATGAAGGAGATTTCGGCACTTAAAAAGGCGATTGATCCGGACGAAATATTATTCGTTGTCGATGCAATGACTGGTCAGGATGCCGTAAATACGGCAAAAGCGTTCAACGACCAACTGAATTTTGACGGGGTTGTGCTGACCAAAATGGATGGAGATACCAGGGGTGGCGCCGCTTTGTCAATTAAATCAATTGTTGACAAGCCGATCAAATTTATCGGGACAGGCGAAAAAATGGATGCTATGGATGTATTTCATCCCCAACGTATGGCTGACCGGATATTGGGGATGGGGGATGTTGTCACGCTGGTAGAGAGGGCCCAGGAGCAGTTTAATGAGGAGGAAGCAAAAAAATTAAACAGGAAGATTGCGAAAAATCAATTTGATTTTACTGATTTTATAGGGCAGTTGCAACAGATCAAGAAAATGGGAAACATGAAGGATCTGGTGAGTATGATTCCCGGAGTTGGAAAAGCATTAAAGGATGTTGAAATTAAAGAAGATGCCTTCAAAGGACTTGAAGCGATGGTATCCTCGATGACTCCGTTTGAACGGAGCCATCCGGAATCTCTTAATGGAAGCCGCCGTCAGCGTATTGCCCAGGGAAGCGGAACGACCGTTTCAGAAGTTAACAAACTGATCAAGCAGTTTGATGAAACCCGGAAAATGATGAAGATGATGGGGGATAAGAATAACCGGATGAAGATGATGGGACAAATGAAGAACATGGGATTTAAATGACAATAATCGACGGAAAAAAAGTAGCCGAGGAATTGCTCGAAAAAATGAAGCGGGAACTCGCGCAAATACGCGAGCGGGGAGGAAGACGTCCGCATCTGGCTGCGATTCTTGTCGGAAATGACGGGGCGAGCGAAACCTATGTTTCCGCAAAAGTAAAAGCCTGTGAACGGGTAGGGTTTAAATCAACCCTTATCCGTCTTTCGGAAACAATTTCAGAAAAAAATCTGCTGGAAAATGTAGACCTGCTTAACCGTGATCCGGATATTGACGGGTTTATTGTTCAGTTGCCTTTGCCTAAGGCGTTTTCGGAACGTAACGTGATGGAGGCAATAAGTCCGGAAAAAGACGTTGACGGGTTTCATCCCGTCAATCTCGGAAGAATGATGCTCAATCTTCCGGCCTATCTTCCTGCAACTCCCTATGGAATACTTCAGCTTCTGGAGTATTATAAAATTGAGACCAGTGGCAAACATTGCGTTGTTGTGGGCAGAAGCCATATTGTAGGATCTCCGGTAAGCGTGCTTCTGGCGCGCAATGCTTATCCGGGCAACTGTACCGTTACTCTTACGCACAGTAAAACAGCAAATCTTAAAGCAATTACCCAGCAGGCGGATATTTTAATTGTCGCCTTAGGTAAGATGAATTTTATCACTTCTGATATGGTTAAGCAAGGTGCGGTAGTTATCGATGTTGGCATCACCCGCATTCCTTCGGGCCAATCCAAAAACGGAACCCGGCTTATCGGAGATGTTAAATTTGACGAAGTGGCCCAGCGCTGTTCATTTATTACTCCGGTACCCGGCGGAGTAGGCCCTATGACTATTGTCTCCCTACTGATGAATACTATTAAAGCCTCGAAAATGAACACCCTTAAAGCCGCAAAGGCTTGAGTACCTTAACTGATTTAGAAAAGGGTCTCGAAATTCCATTGATGGAGGAATTTTATACCATTCAGGGCGAGGGCTATCATTCGGGAAAGGCCGCGTGGTTTATACGCATAGGTGGCTGCGATGTGGGTTGTCATTGGTGCGATGTCAAGGAAAGCTGGGATCCGAAGATTCACCCCCTTACCCGTACGGAAGCGATTGTTGATCATGCAGTTAAGAATCCTTCGAAAGCTGTGGTTGTTACCGGTGGAGAGCCTTGCATGTACAACCTTGATTTTTTGACAGCTGAACTCCATAAAAGAGGTGTTTCAACATACTTGGAAACTTCAGGAGCCTATCCGATTACCGGAACATGGAACTGGATCTGTTTTTCTCCAAAAAAAAACTCAGCACCGCTTTCTGGAAATTTTAAAAAAGCAAATGAGTTAAAAATGATCGTATACAATACAGACGATTTCAAATGGGCGGAGAAAAATGCGGCCACGGTTGGGGCTGACTGTATACTATACCTTCAGCCAGAGTGGAGCAGGAGGGCTGAAATGATGCCAAAGATTACTGAATATGTGATGACACATCCAAGTTGGAACGTGTCTTTGCAGACACATAAATACCTGGGGATACCATAAAAATGGAAGGATCAAAGTATTATTTGAAGACTTGGGGTCTGGGACTTTTTTTGATTTTCCTATGCGGGCTGCTGAATGCCCAGATGCCGGCGGTTTACTCCAATCCGAATTCAAAAGCAATTAAATTGTTTGAGGAGTCGCAGAAATATGTAAATACCGATCCTCGGAAAACGATAACCTGTTTACAGAAGTCTATTCAAAAAGATTCGAATTTTATTGAATCACATTTATTTCTTGCAGAAATGTATGGCTATGACGGACAATATGAAAAAGCGGTTGTTGAATACAATAAGGCTTTTCTCCTCAATCCGGGCATGAGCCAGGCCAATTATTTTTACGCTGCTCAGCTGGAATTGAGACTGGGGCATTACGATGACGCCAAGGCTCATGCCGACAAATACCTTGCTTCTAAATCGGTAAGTCATAAGGAGGATGATGAAGCCCAATTGATTTCAAAGAGTTGTGTGTTTGCCAAAGAGGCCATGAAGCACCCTGTTCCCTTCAATCCGGTTAATATCGGACCTGAAATCAATACGGAGAACGATGAGTATTTTGCCACGATCACTGCTGATGACCAGACTTTTCTGTTCACCCGAAGGCTTCCGGTTCAGCACGAAGGAAGTCAGAACAAATCGTTTCAGGAAGATTTTTTTTATTCCAATAAGGAGAATGGAAAGTGGACCGAAGCCCGGGGCATAGGTCCAACGATCAACACCGAAGGGAATGAGGGAGCCCCCTGCCTTTCGGCAGACGGACAGTATTTGTTTTTTGTAGCCTGTCAGGAAATGTACGGATACGGCCTGGACCGCCAGGGTTATGGGAGCTGCGATATTTTTATTTCAAGAAATACCGGCAATGGCTGGAGCAAGCCGCACAACCTGGGGCCTTCTGTAAATACAAAAAATTGGGAAAGCCAGCCTTCCTTTTCCTCTGATGGGAAAACACTGTATTTTATACGGGGATTGATTACTGCTGAGGGACATGGGCCCGGGGATATTTACATGTCTCAGATTAGTGAAGAGGGTAAATGGTCAACTCCTGTACGGCTCAGCAACAGGATCAATACGCCTTACCGGGAGGAATCTGTTTTTATTCACCCCGACAATCAGACTCTGTATTTTGCATCCGACGGTCATGTCGGAATGGGAGGAATGGATATTTATATGTCGAAACGGGATGCCAACGGTGAATGGGGCGAGCCGGTCAACCTGGGTTACCCGATCAATACATTCAATAAGGAAAACACTATTCTTGTTGATTCAAAAGGAAAGCTGGCCTATTTTGCATCCAATCGTCCGGGAGGTTACGGTGGTTTGGATATTTATTCTTTTGATGTAGACAAAAATTTCAAGCCGGAGAATGTAACCTATTTCAAGGGAAAGGTTTACGACAGCAGGACCAAGAAGCCGCTGACGGCTTCTTTTCAATTGATTGATCTGGAATCAAATAAACTGGTAATGGAATCCGAATCAAATCAGGGTACAGGGGGATTTCTGCTTTGTTTGCCGACGGAAAAAAACTATGCCTTAAACGTTTCCAAGCCAGGGTATCTTTTTTATTCAGAAAATTTTTCACTAAAAGAAAGTAAGGACAGCACCAAACCGTTTTTAATGGATGTGCCGCTTCAACCCATTGATACAGGGCTTACTGTTAAACTGAACAATGTATTTTTCGAAACCGGAAAATTTGACCTGAAGGACGAATCCAAAACGGAGCTTCAAAAACTGATCGCTTTTCTGAATGTAAATAAATCCCTTAAAATTGAGCTGGGTGGACATACGGACAATACCGGAGACAAAAAGGCGAATGTATTGCTATCGCAAAACCGGGCCAAATCGGTGTACGAGTTTTTAGTGAATAACGGAATCCCCGCTGAGCGCCTTTCCTATAAAGGATATGGGGACAGCAAGCCGGTGGCTGTCAATGATACTCCTGAGCATAAGCAAATGAACAGGAGAACCGAGTTCAAGGTTATAGCCAAGTAGGGGAGCGGGGCAATAGTCCGGCCCCCTGCCTGAGGATTTCAATTTCAGGGCCGGAACAATCGATTACAGTAGAAGGTTCATTGCCGCCCGGACCTCCATTGATTACAATGTCTACGAGATTCCGGTATTTTTCGTGAATCAATTCGGGATCTGTTGTGTAGTCAACTAACTGATCTTCGTCGTGAATGGAGGTATTAACAACAGGATTGCCCAGGTTTCTTATAATGGACTGTGCTATATTGTTGTCGGGAATTCTGATCCCTATTGTTTTCTTTCGGGCCTTGAAAATTTTCGGCACACTCGAACTGGCTTCCAGAATAAAGGTGAATGGTCCCGGGAGGACGCTGCGCATCAATTTGAAAACACTGTTGTTGATTGGTTTGCAAAAGTCGGACAGGTGACTGAGGTCGGTGCAAATGATTGAAAAATTTGCTTTTTCGGGATTGATGCCTTTAATACGGGCGATGCGTTCAATGGATTTCTGTTTGTAGATGTCGCAACCTATTCCATAAACCGTATCCGTGGGATAAATAACCACACCTCCGTCCTTAAGGCATTCCACCACGGTTTTCATTTCGCGGGGGTTCGGGTTTTCGGGGTGAATGGTGAGCAGCACGCTATTTCTTTGCGTCAGCTAGAAACTGAGCCAGGCCGGAGTCGGTTAAGGGATGTTTCAGCAGAGCCAGGATTGCAGTCAACGGGCAGGTGGCAACGTCTGCGCCTAATTTGGCGCAGTTGATGATGTGCATAGGGTGACGTACTGAGGCGGCAAGGATCTGTGTTTTGTAGCCGTAGTTGTCGTATATGATGCGGATATCTTCGATCAGTGAAAGACCATCGGTGGAAACATCGTCCAGACGGCCGATAAACGGGGAAACATAGGTTGCGCCTGCTTTGGCAGCGAGAAGTGCCTGTCCGGCTGAAAACACCAATGTACAATTGGTGCGAATGCCTTTTCCGGAAAAATACTTTATGGCTTTGACTCCTTCTCTTATCATCGGGATTTTAACGACGATCTGCTTGTGTAGTTTCGCAAGTAGCTCACCTTCTCTGACCATGCCTTCGAAATCGGTAGCGATCACTTCAGCGCTGACGTCCCCGGTAACAATGGTACAGATATCCACATAGTGTTTTGCAATATTGGCTTCTCCTTTAATACCTTCTTTTGCCATCAAGGTGGGGTTTGTGGTTACGCCATCCAGTACACCCATGTCCTGGGCCTCTTTAATCTGCGCTAAGTTTGCTGTGTCAATAAAAAATTTCATGCGTATATATTTTAGCTTTTTTGTCACATGGAATATGCCATATTCATTTACTGTGGTAAATCGGGTATATGGCTATTTCATGTATTTCTAGGTTTGGGCCAAAGGTAAATTCTATTTGGGTAAGGGAATTAAAAAGTAATTAACAAAACAAAGCACTACAGCGGCAGCATCACGTAAAAATAGTGCCTGTAAACCTCAATGTTGTTGTAGTAAATTTTAAAGCCCCATAAACCTTCCACAAATTCATAATCGTATTCGAGTGTATAACTGTGAAAGGTAGGTTGGTTGGTTAGCATGAGGTCCTCCATCTCGGATGTCTTGTAAATTTTTCCTGTGAACGGATTTTTCATGGGCTTGGGAAATTCCCATACAAATTTCAGGGGAATGACAACGGTATTGTCCGTAATTACGCTGAATTCCATTCCGAACGTTTTTCCGATATCTGCCACTACCGTGTCTGTTGTCAGGAGTAGTTTTTCTTTGCTTACCGTATTGTAGGTCTGTGTAAGGGTGTTTTCTGCTTTCCGTTTTCCCGCAATTTCGACTTCGTAAAGTCCATGGCTCTTTTCAACAACCCGAATGCCGGTGTAGGTTGCCTGGGAAAAACAGGCAAGGGGTGCGAAGAGTAGGAAAAACAAGCCTGTTTTCATTCTTTTTGAAGAAACGGATAGCGGTAATCGGTTGGTGGTACGAAGGTTTCCTTTATTGTCCGGGGAGAAACCCATCGTAACAAATTGATCATGGAGCCAGCCTTGTCGTTGGTTCCGGATCCTCTCGCTCCGCCAAAAGGTTGTTGTCCTACAACAGCACCTGTGCACTTGTCATTGATGTAAAAATTGCCGGCCGCCTGATTAAGTTTTCGGGTAGCTGTCTCAATGGCATAACGGTCCTGAGAAATAATTGAACCGGTGAGTGCATAATTCGAGGTCTTGTTAACGGTGTCCAGCAGCTGTTCAAATTTGCTGTCTTCGTAAACATAAACGGTCAGAACCGGTCCAAACAGTTCTTCGCACATGGTAACATAGAAAGGATCTTTTGCCCTTAGTATCGTGGGTTCAATAAAATACCCCTTGCTTTTATTGTATTTTCCTCCGGCTATGAGTTCGACTTTTTTATCTTTTTTGGCTGCCTCTATATAGGCAGCCAGTTTATCGAAAGACTTTTCGTCAATGACGGCATTTACAAAATTTGTAAAATCCTCGGTCGGACCCATTTTAATCGATTTGAGATCAGCTATCAGCAAGTCTTTCAGTTTTGGCCAAATGCTTTTTGGAATATAGGCCCTGGAGGCTGCTGAGCATTTCTGTCCCTGGTATTCAAATGCTCCCCGCGTAAGAGCTGTGCTCAATACCCGGATGTCAGCTGAAGGATGGGCCACAATAAAATCTTTTCCGCCGGTTTCTCCGACTATTCTCGGGTAGGATTTGTACAAATGAATATTACTTCCGATTGTTTTCCAAACATTTCTGAATACTTCAGTTGAACCTGTAAAGTGGATGCCGGCAAAGTCAGGATGCGAAAAAATAACATCTCCTGCTTCAGGTCCTGATACATATACTAAATTGATAACTCCTGCAGGAAGTCCGGCTTTGATGAATATTTCCATCAGCACGTTTGCTGAATAAATTGCAGTGTTGGATGGTTTCCAGACAACCACATTGCCCATCATTGCGCATGAAGTGGGCAGATTACCAGCAATTGCAGTGAAATTAAAGGGTGTAAGTGCAAAAATAAAGCCTTCCAGCGGCCTGTGTTCAACCCGGTTCCAGATGCCCGAACCTGAAACCGAAAGGGGTTGCTGGCGGTAAATTTCACTCATGTACTGAACATTAAAACGAAGAAAATCGACAATTTCGCAGGCAGAATCAACTTCAGCCTGAAACACATTCTTAGACTGACCCAGCATTGTGGCGGCATTCAACTTTGCCCGGTAGGGTCCGGCTATCAGATCAGCTGCCTTGAGGAAAATCGAAGCCCGTTGTTCCCAGGGCAGTTTTTCCCAGTTTTTTTTTGCGGCCAGGGCAGCTTTAATTGCCAGTTTTATGTGGGATTTGTCTCCGCCATGAAAGTGACCCAAGGTATGTTTGTGATCGTGTGGAGGAGCCAAACGGACTTTTTTTCCTGTCCTTATTTCTTTTCCACCGATATACATGGGAACATCAACGGACTGAGATCTTAGCTGGCTCAGCATGGCCTGAAGCTCTTTGCGTTCAGCCGAACCCGGAGCGTAGTTTTTTACCGGTTCATTTATTGCTGTGGGAACATTGTAAAATCCTTTAGACATAGTTCATTAGTTTGGGTGCTCAAAGTTACGAAAAGGAGTCAATGGCTTTGCGAACGCTTTTGTATTTTAACAACAGGGTTCTCGCTTTATCCGGTGTGATTTTTAATTCGGTCACAATCATGCGGGTGCCACGTTTGATCAGTTTTTCATTGGTTAAGCGCATATCCACCATGCGATTTCCCTTCACGTGCCCCAATTTGATCATCACCGATGTTGAAATCATATTGAGAATAAGTTTCTGGGCTGTGCCTGCCTTCATTCGGCTGCTTCCGGTAACAAATTCGGGACCCACTGCAGCAACCACAGGGTATTTTGCGGCTTTTTGAAGAGGACTTCCCGGATTGCAGGTAATGCATCCTGTAGGGATGCCTTTTGAATTGCATTTTCGCAATGCAGCTACAACATAGGGAGTTGTACCTGAAGCAGCGATACCGACAACCAAATCTCCGGTATTTACCTTGTAGGAAAGAAGGTCATTCCAGCCCTGGCGGATATTATCTTCAGCATGCTCTACTGCTTTCCGAATAGCCTTATCGCCTCCGGCAATCAATCCTATAACTTTGTTCCGGGATACTCCAAATGTGGGAGGGCATTCAGAGGCATCAACGATTCCAAGGCGTCCACTGGTTCCCGCACCGATGTAAAACAGCCGTCCCCCTTTTTTCATTTGCTGAAGTATCGCGGACACCAGTTTTTCAATTTCGGGAATAGATTTTCGAACAGCTGACGGGACGGTATGATCTTCTTTGTTTATCTTTTTAAGAAGTGAGCTTAAGCTCATTTTCTCCAATTGCCGGTAGGAAGACTCTGATTCGGTAATGCTTTTATTCTTATACAACAGATGGGTATTTTACAGGATTTAACTCGTTCATCATTTCGTAAACAAGATCAAAAACGTCATCTGTGCCAGGTTTGCTGAAATAATCTCCATCGCTTCCGTAGGCTGGCCGGTGATCCTTTGCTGACAAGCTACGGGGCATGGCGTCCAGGTAGTGCCAGGCGTTCTGATTTTCCACAACCTTCTGCATCATATAAGCGCTTGCTCCTCCCGGCACGTCTTCGTCCATAAAGACGACCCTGTTCGTTTTTTTGATTGAATCCAGTATGGAGTTGTGGATATCAAATGGCAACAAAGTTTGAACGTCAACGACCTCTATTGAAATTCCTTTTTCCTGCAGAAAACCAGCCGCATCCATAGCGATGCGGCAGCAGGAACCATAGGTCACCAGTGTGAGGTCATTTCCTTCCCGGATAATTTCAGGAATACCCAGGGGTGTTTTGAATTTGCCGAAATTGGAGGGAGATCTCTCTTTCAGACGGTATGCATTTAAGGGTTCAATGATAATTCCAGGGTCGTCGGATTCAAGCAGTGTGTTGTAAAAACCTGCTGCCTTAGTCATGTTGCGCGGAACACAAACCTGCATACCTCTTATTGCATTAATAATCATGCCCATGGGAGAACCGCTGTGCCAGATTCCTTCCAGACGATGACCTCTTGTACGGATTATGATCGGAGCTTTTTGACCACCTTTTGTCCGATACTGAAGGGTGGAGAGGTCATCGCTCAAAATCTGTATTGCGTAAAGCAGATAATCCAGATATTGTATCTCCGCTATAGGCCGGAGTCCCCTGAGGGCAAGGCCAATAGCTTGTCCGATTATAGTCGCTTCCCGTATTCCTGTATCAAATACACGGTGTTCACCGTATTTTTTTTGCAAACCTTCAAGTCCCTGATTCACGCCTCCGATTTTTCCGGAGTCTTCTCCAAATATTAAAACCGATGGCCGATCTGACAAAATTGCATCAAAATTTTCCCGGAGTATTTCCCGGCCATCCATTTGTTTGTCGGGATTGTCGTACTTGACCGGCTCCGGAGAAATCCGAATAGCCGATTTTTCTGACTGACTGTACAGGTGAGAGCTATATCGGTCGGCATTTTTAATACCGGCTTTTCTAAGCCAATGCAAAAGGTTGTTTTTGGATTCGAGGTTTTCAGCCAGTACAAGACGAAGTACCTTTTTAACAGCGGTCATTGCATCTCTTCTGTAAGGTTCCGAGAAGGAAAGCAATTCAGATCTTGTTTTTTGAATGGAATCCGCATGTGCGCTTTCTGAAGAGAGCGTCTCCATAAGTCCGCAAACCTGCTGAATTTCGGTTTTTATAGGATCCTGGTAGTCTTTCCAGGCTCTGCGCCTTGCCTCCTTCACCAATTCTCTTGAATTGTTTTCAATTACCGTAAGTTCCTGATCAGTTGCAATAGCGCTTTCAATAATCCAGTTGCGCATTTTTTTTATCGGATCAAAATCTGATTCCCATTCCAGACGCTCCGCTGATTTGTAACGTTCGTGCGAGCCTGAAGTGCTGTGCCCCTGTGGTTGGGTCATTTCTTCCACATGGACCAAAACAGGTACATGTTCTTCCCGGCAAACTTTTGCAGCTTTTTCGTATGTTTCACACAGGTGAGCATAATCCCAGCCTTTTGTTTTGAAAATGTCGAAGCCTTTTCCATTCTCATCTCTCTGGAAACCTTTCAGGACTTCTGAAATGCTCTCCTTGGTGGTCTGGTATTTTTTAGGTACAGATATTCCGTGACCGTCGTCCCATACCGACATAAGCATGGGGATTTGCATAACACCTGCTGCATTTAAAGTTTCCCAAAAAATCCCTTCAGACGTACTTGCATCTCCTATGGTTCCGAATGCAATTTCGTTGCCTTTATCAGAAAACCGAAGAAAATCACCTTTTTGCAATTCTGGATTTATCCTGAAATATTTTGATGCCATGGCAAGTCCCAGCAATCGCGGCATCTGGCCACCTGTAGGCGAAATATCTGAAGAAGAATTCTTCATTTTCATCAGGTCTTTCCAGGATCCGTCAGGATTCAGGCTGCGGGTTGAAAAATGACCTCCCATCTGTCTTCCGGCACTCATGGGTTCCAGGTCAGGGTCGGTATTCGCATACAATCCTGCGAACCACTGGGTCAGGGTCAGGTTGCCAACAGAAAACATAAATGTCTGGTCCCTGTAGTATCCTGAGCGGAAGTCGCCGTCCCGGAAGACCTTTGCCATTGCGATCTGTGCTACTTCTTTGCCATCTCCGAATATTCCGAATTTAGCTTTTCCGGTAAGCACTTCTTTGCGTCCGCTGAGGCTGGCTTCTCTGCTTTCACAGGCAATGCGGTAATCCTCAAGAACAATTTTTTTGAATTGAAGAAAGGATAATTCTTCTGCGATTTCACTTTTTTTCATTTAACTCTTCGTTTCTTTTAGACATTTGTATCGTTGAATTACTCGTTCCCTTAGTTGATTTTTTTGAACTCATGAGTACTTCGTTGCATTCCTTAATTCCGCTGGGCTTCATTTCTCCAGATTTTCCCATAATCCCCTTTTTATTGATGACTACTATGCTATTTAAATGAAATAATCTAAATTAGATATTCTAAAGATGCAACCCATGAAAAAGAATTACTTTTTTCTCCTCGCGCTGTTGATGCTGCTGTCAGGGAACTCGTTTTGCCAGATTTCCCTGGGAACAGCTGATTTGCTTTCGGGTCCGGATACCATCCGTATGATTCAGGCCTCAAGTTCCGGTATTTCGGACACTGTTCAGACGGGCCCTTCCTTTTCCTGGGATTATTCCACACTGGTGCCAGTTTTACAATATGTAGACACCTTTGTTGCTGTAACCTCAACCCCTTTTTTGTATCAGCTTTATTTCAATGACGGTTTTATTTTTCCTAACTCATTGGCCAATTTCGGGATCAAAGAACCCAATATCACTGTATTAACTACCGTTCAGATGACCGACATTTACGATTTTTATCAGAACAACTCAAAAATGTATTCCACCGTAGGATTCGGATCCACCATAAACGGCATACCGCTTTCTACACGTTACGATACAAATGACGTCGTTTACCGTTTTCCCCTGAAATACGGCAACCGCGATTCTTCTTATTCTTCTTTTATTGACACTTTGCCTACGATTGGTTATTACGGTCAGCAGCAGAAAAGGGTTAACCATGTGGATGGATGGGGAACATTGAAAACACCGGTGGGCACTTATTCCGTACTTAAAATTACATCCGTTGTTACTATTACGGATACACTTTATTCGGATAAATATGGTTTCGGAATCAAAGTTCCCCGTCCTGCTGAATATGAATACAAATGGTTGGCCAAAGGACAATTGGTGCCTGTACTTGAGATTGATGAAAGCGCTTCAGTAATTACCAGTATTACCTATAAAGACAGCGTCCGGTCTCTCTCAGGAATCCATGAGATCAGTGATTTTCAGGCTATTTCGGTTTATCCCAACCCTGCTTCTGAGCAATTCAATTATGTATTCAGTCTTGCGTATCCGGCAGTAGTTAAGCTTGAGCTGTTTGATGTATATGGTCAAAGCCTCCGGCAACTTGTCAACGCTTATCAGGGAGCCGGTTTCTACTCCTGCCAGGTGAGTAAATCTGAACTCGGGATTTGCTCAGGGATCTATTTTGCCCGGCTTACCGTGAATAATTTATCTTCTGTCCGGAAAATTGTCATTCAATAGTTCCTGAAAGTAGTTCCTTTCATTAAACCATTGGTCGTTTTTTGCGTCAAAATGCCGTGAACAATCAAAAGAAGATTCAGCACCTTTACGCAAGAGCCGGTTTCGGACTTGATTATGCGACTTATACAAGCACTTTGACTGTCGGGGAACACGTTGATTTGCTTTTTGACAAATCCAGAAAATCAGACCCTGTTTTAGTTGTGGACAGAAGCCTGCTTCCCCGGAAAGATATCAAGGATCTCCCGAAAATTAAACAGGTCGAGTTGCTTGAAGAAGCGGTTAAGTATGGAAAGAAACTTAATGTATCCTGGTTAAATCAGATGAGTTCCTGTGATACTGTTCTGCGTGAAAAAATGTGTCTTTTCTGGCATGGCCATTTTGCCTGCCGGACCCTGAATCCGGTATTCGCACAGGATTTGAATAATATTCAGCGGCAGTACGCACTTGGTAGTTTTAAGGAGCTGTTGCTGGCGGTCTCCAAAAGTCCTGCCATGCTAGAGTTCCTTAACAACAAACAAAACAGGAAGCAGCACCCCAATGAGAATTTTGCAAGGGAGCTGATGGAACTTTTTACAATCGGACGAGGTCATTATACCGAACAGGATATTAAAGAGTCTGCCAGAGCGTTTACGGGATGGACATTTGATGTTAAGGGTAATTTTGAGATGAAGTTGGCTCAGCATGATGAGGGAGAGAAAACCTTTATGGGTAGGAAGGGGAATTTTGGCGGAGAAGACATCATTAACATACTGCTTGAGCAAAAACAAACGGCTCATTTTATCTGTTCTAAACTCTACCGGTTTTTCGTAAACGATACCGTTGATGATGGGGTCGTAGCCGGACTGACCGAATCCTTTTACAATTCAGGATACGATATTCAAAAGCTGATGACTGAGCTTTTCGGGGCGGATTGGTTTTACGATGAAAAGAACATTGGAACGAAAATTAAATCACCGGTTGAGTTGCTTTTAGGTCTTAACCGTTCTTTCGGATTGAAGTACAATGAGCCCAAAACACTTTTTTACATTCAGAAAGTCCTTGGGCAGATTTTGTTTCTGCCTCCCAATGTCAGCGGATGGCCGGGCGGTAAAAACTGGATTGATTCTTCGTCCTTAATGTTCAGGCTGAAACTTGCTTCTTTGCTTTTGGACGGAGGGCTGATTGAAGTAGAGGAAAAGGATGATAATCCGGAAGATTATAAAGAGATGATGGAAAAGGAGAAGAAAGCCCAGGCAAAAGTTGAACGAAAAATCAAGGCCGAAACGGATTGGGGCACCTTCTCGGCTTCCATTCCCAAAGGAATTTCTAAAAGAGATCTGGGGGAATTTCTATTATCGGTTATACCTTCGAGGCCATTTCTGGAACAGATAATTGACCCCGGAGCAGATAATTTAAAATCTGCAGTTGTTGAATTTTTGTCTTCCCCCGAATACCAGATGTGTTGAATAAATACGAATAAAGTTTTTGATTGAATATGGACAGACGAAGTTTTATACGACATTCAGGACTTGCAACGGGCATGTTATTCGTACCCTCCTTCCTCAAGTCGTTTGAACTCAGCCCAATTGGCTTTGGCCACAAGTGTGTTGTCATAATCCAGCTTTCCGGAGGCAATGACGGATTAAATACCATTGTGCCTTTTACCAATGATGTCTATTATCAAAAGAGACCGAAATTGGCCATTCCCCCAAAAAGCGTAATCTCATTGAACGCTGAACTTGGTTTTAATCCCGCTATGCAGGCTCTGAAAGAAGTATACGACCAGGGCTATATGGGCATTATCAACAATGTGGGGTATCCCAATCCCGACCGGTCCCATTTCCGTTCCATGGACATCTGGCATACCGCCAGTGGTGCTGATGAATATTTATCATCGGGATGGGTAGGTCGTTATCTGGATTCGGACTGCGCCGGCTGTACTCACAACTACAATGCCATTGAAGTGGATGATACACTTTCCCTGGCCATGAAGGGGCAATTCAATAAAGCGATTGCGGTTAAAGACGCCAGGCAGCTTTACAACAATACGCGGGAACCCTTTTTCAAGGATATTGTTTCAGAGACAGACCGGGCAATGTTGTCAGATGACAATCTGGGTTATCTGTATAAAACGATGATTGAAACTTCTTCTTCTGCAGATTATATTTTTCAAACTTCCAAAACGTACAAAAACAATTTTGACTATCCCAAGAGCGACTTTGCCAATCAGTTAAAAACCATTTCAACGTTTATAAACAGTGGATTGTCAACCCGGGTTTATTATGTTTCGCTGAGCGGATTCGACACACATGTAGGGCAATCTGCCAAACAGGACAAGCTTCTGAAAACCTATGCCGAAGGGATAGCGGCTTTTGTAAACGATTTGAAAAAGAACAACAACTGGAATGATACCCTGTTGATGACGTTCTCTGAATTCGGACGAAGGGTCGAGCAAAATGCAAGCGAAGGAACTGATCATGGTACTGCCAGCAATGTATTTGTATTTTCAGGTTCGCTGAAGAAAAACGGAATAATTAACTCAGGGCCTGATCTCAGCAATCTGGAAGAGGGTGATCTGAAGTTTCAGGTTGATTTCAGGTCTGTTTATTCTGAAATTTTGGGAAGTTGGCTGCAAGCGAATTCTCAACAGATTCTAGGAAAATCCTTTGAAATGCTTGGTTTCATTTAAATTCAGGATTTTTTTTCGGGTGCAAAAGCGGTCCATTTTCGGATGCGGTAAGGATTTTGATCAGATCAAAGAGGTCATCGGAAACTGTTCGGAATATACGCAGTATTGGTTTAGACTTTTGCAGGTAAAATTAACCCAAATGATTTTAAAATGAATTTTTTAACTTAAATTCGCGGTGTCTTAACCCGGCCCGGGTGGCGAAATTGGTAGACGCGCAGGTCTCAGAAGCCTGTTCCGTAAGGTGTAGGAGTTCGAGTCTCCTCTCGGGCACTTTGGTCTGAAAGCCTCTAATGTAGGGGCTTTCGTTGTTTTCTATGGTATGGTTTGGTAAGCCCTGCTAAAAATTAGTTGACGAAAAAAGGACTGTTTTTAGGGGTGTTTCTTCGTCAAATTCCAAAACTTCGTCAACTTTTGCGTCAACTTTTCGGAGTTTAGGAAATTGGATGATTTTACCTTCAAATCCCCAAAATCCCTCCCGTCTTCCAATAATGCTTAAAGATTGCGGGATTACTGGAAACAGAAGGCTATAATCCATCGGGAATACGGTTTATTGACAATTCAATATCTTTATGAACGATGATAAAACTGGTTACTATCCTATTTCTGCTTATAGCATTGTCAGTGTTCTCACAAAATGTTGACGGCGTTTATTTCAATTCTTCAAAAGCAAAACCTGCTTCATTAAAGGATTCTTCAAAAGTAAATTCATTTACAGGGGAAGAAGAACCCAGATTTTCTATTGGAGCTTCCTTTGGAGCAGGAATACCTTTACAGAATTTTTCTAAATCAAATGGATATTATTTATCACCATACTTACTCAGTGGCAATAACACGAGTGGTAACAATTATACGGCAGATGGTTCGGCAAAAACAGGTTATAGCTTCAATATTAACGCTGGGTATCATTTTGCCAGAAGGATTGGTATATTGTTGCAGTTGGACGGCAATATCAATGGTGTAAATACTTCCGCAAGTCAAAGTCAAGCCCAGAGCAATGGTACTAATGGCAGTTTATCAAATTATTATATCTATTCATATCTCGCTGGACTATCATTCAGTTTATTTTCTGCAAAAAAGTTTAATATTGGAGTTCACGGACTATGTGGGCTCATGAATGTGTATTACAGCGAATTCAAATTTTCCTTTCCATTTTCGTCAAATACTCCATATTTAATGACAGTAGATGAGAAAATAAATCCAGCCATTACATTCGGATACGATTTCGGATTGAATGCAAGCTATAAGATTTCAAAAAGGATAAAACTTAATTTATCTGTGGATTATTTGGGTGGGAATCCTGTTTTTCACAGTGCTACAAGTTCTTCCACTGTGCTTGGACAATCTGTTGGTAATTTTACGGATAATAATAACTATTCAATGCCCACTGGTTTAATCAATGCAAACATCGGGGCGACATTTTTCTTCGGGAAAGTGAAAGGTTGAAACTATTTGCTATTTATTTAAAACCAGAACAACTTCCCAATCCCCCAAAATCCCTCCCGTCTGGAATAGTGCCTCCAAGATGCGGGATTTCTGGAAAGGGATGTTGGATAGATAGGATTTCCAATCTTTTTGACGTAAATTCCACTAATGAAAAGGATTTTGATTTTGTCTGTAATTTTTTCACTTCACTTTTCTACTGCCAGTGCACAAAATACTGAAAAAAGGGATAATGTGAAGGATGAACCTAATCAGGAAGATTTCAAGAACACGCTGAAAACGTTCCTGAACCTGTATTCATTCCTGTCCCAGATTATGCCGTTTCAGGATGCGGAATTGGAAAAGTATTATACTTACAGCAGATTCCTTATGAAAAAACTGCCCAGACGAGGCAGAGAAGGTAGATTTCAGCTCGGTGATGAAATTAGCTTGGAATATTACAGATTGCAGAAAATTAGTGAACAGAATCTTGTCCTGGAACCAAAAGGAGAATACGGATTGGACGGAAGTATGGAAGGCGGAATCCGTGTACCGAAAGAAGAAAAAACACTGCTATCCGAGATAATCAAATTTGTTAACAAACATTTTGGAACTGATTTTACGGAAGCTGATAGGCTGTTCTTTGACCAAATTGAAGCAGAACTTGTTGCTGACCCAAAACTAAAAGAGCAGGCGGAAAGCAACACCATTGAAAATTTTAAGTTTGGACTGGATGAAATATTTTTTGATAAATTAATCGGAAGGATGGAGCAGAATCAGGATTTATTTTTAAAAATAATGGATGATAAGGATTTCGGGGAGCTGGTAAAGACCTATATGTTGAAGAAGGTATATGGGAGGCTGAATAAGCCGAATCAGGTCGGGAAATAGGAATATAGTATTCATTTTAAAACAAAAGTCAAAACTTTTTCAGCTTAAATGCCGATATTTATAGAATGACCAGGGAAGAAAAATACTTAGCAAGAATTATTTTTAAAAACAAAATTTATACGGCTGACAAACAAGCATTTGAAGATTTATTTACAAAAGTCAAACAAAATGAAGATTCCAATTTTAAACAAGTGAAGCCCCAAGGAAGGTTAGGAGATGGCAAATGCGATGGATTTAACGCCGTAACAGGGGAATACTATCAAGTTTACGCACCAGAAGAATTAACTGGTAAAGAGGACAAGGCAAATACAAAAATGGGAAGTTCAATTAAGGGATTAATTGCTTTCTGGACAAAGAATAGTTTTGAAGTAAAGAAGTTTTATTTTGTTGTGAAGGACGATTATAAACATGTATTTGCCTCACTTTATACAAATGCAAAGGCAGTGGCTACTGAATATGAAATTGATTGTGATATTTTGATTTGCAAAAACTTAGAAGATACATTTTTAAACCTTGGAGATGATAAAATATTAGATGTGCTTGGAGGAATTATTCCTGACCCTTTAAATATTGAAAATGTTGAATACTCTATTATGCAGGAGGTAATTGCTTTTCTTTTAAGTAGTAATGCTCCAAAAATAAAAGAAATTATTCCTATAAATCCCGACTTTGAAAAGAAAATTGTTTTTAATTCATTAAGTAAAGCCATTGCGGACTTTTTGAATGCAGGGCAAAGACAAAATTTTGTAATAAAAGAATACTTTGAATTAAACAGCAAATTTATCAAGGAAGAACTTAGGCAA
>JABDFU010000037.1 GCA_013286385.1 Bacteroidota bacterium | reverse complement strand
TCCTGGGACTCTCTGGATCTGGCCCTGAGGATAACCTCAACATTTGACAGGACAGGTCATGTGAATTTTAACATTAAATTAACAGCTGATTCAGAGACTGAAAAATGGAGTTTAGAAGCAGTTATTATCCTCGCTCCCGGTCAGTTACAGAAAGTGGCGAACGACGCAGCGCTTTTTTTCAGGGATTCCTAAACTTTTTTTTCAGCGGTTCCTGAGCAATCTGCAATTAGATACGCAACATTTCTAATTTAGCCTCGTACAAGCACCTTCTAACTGAACTTGTCAGCAGTGGTACAAAAAGGAGGCGTCTTGGTTGTTTTGTTGTGTTTTATTCTGACTTCGGGGTTAGCTCAGAAAAATTCGGATTTGGCTCAGAAAAAGGGGAAGACAACTAAGGTTGATAAAGACGCGTGTCTGGCCCTGGTAGGCTATTTTACAAATTCTCCTCTGATAAAAAACGTTACGGTTCACCTGTTTATGGGTTCGGATCTGATAGATTCGGTCAAAACAAACAGCGGAAAGGATTTCGGATTTATTCTAAAACGTAATAAACGGTATTCGATACATATCGTTGCGCCGGGCTATTATTCGCGTTTGCTTACCGTAAATACTGATCTTGATTCTACCATCAGTACGAAACCACTGTTTGTTTTTGAATTTGACCTGATGCTGATTAAAGAAATGAAAGGCGCGAACGACTACTATCTTGACTTTCCGATTGCCAGCATCTCGTATGATCTCAAAATAAAAAAATTTACGTTCAGCAAGAGGTATACCGAAACGATGGAAAAAGAAGTGCGCAAAGCCCAGTCTGATTTTAAAGAGCGTAAATCGACGCATTGACTGAACGAAAGTGAAAGTTGGGATTCAAATTTTTATCCCGATCACAGTCACGTCATCGGTTTGTTCCATTTTGCCTTTCCAGTTGTTGTGCTGCTGATCAAGGAAGTATTTCTGCTGGGACATGGATTTGTCCTGAATAGAGAGTAAAATTTCTTTGAACTTTTTCTTCATCAGCTTTTTATTGGTATGGCCGAATTGGTCGGAGTATCCGTCGGTAATCAGGTAAATCGTGTCACCGGAGGTCAGGCTGAGATCAATGGTGCTGAAGGGTTTTCGTTCTTCGCTCTTACCGATGGGTTGTTTGTCGGCTTTTATTTCGGTTAATTCGTTTCTTTTGATGATCCAGAGCGGAGTGTTTGCACCGGACCACTGGGCTTTGTTGTCCTTTTTACTCAGGCAAAGTAAAGAGATGTCCATTCCGTCTTTGATTTCATCACCCGACTTTTCAAATGTTTCCAAAACGAGTTCTGTTACTTTATCCAATATCCGGCCTGTATCTCTCAGACCGAACTCATTTACGGTACGGTTGAGCGCATTTGAACAGACTACCGAAACCAGAGCTCCCGGAACCCCGTGTCCAGTACAGTCAGCGGCTGCAATGAAAACCGAATCGGAAGTGACATACATCCAGTAAAAGTCGCCTGCTACAATATCTTTGGGATGATAGAGGATAAAGCTGTCAGGGAAGTGATTCTGGATTTCTGAAAAAGAGGGGAGAATGGCCTGCTGAAGTCTTCGTGCGTAGTTTATAGAATCAACGATTTCTTTCTGTTTTTCTTCCACCAAAATACTTTTCTGTTCAATAATTACTTTTTGCTGCTGAGTTATCTTAAATCTACGGTACAGGAATATCGAAAAAAATATCACAATCAGCAAAACGGCGGCCCCGGCATAAATAATGGCTCGTTGTCTGGCATGATCAGCTTCAGACTTGGCCTTTAGCTCAGTTTCTTTTTTATCCACCTCGTATTGGGTTTTGAGATCGCTCAGCTGCTTGGTTTTGTCCGTATTGAAAATACTATCCTTCAGGGAGCTGAATTGCATGTAGTTTTCATAGGCTTCTTTGTACTTATCAGATTTGGCGTAGGCCTGAGCCAGATATTTGTACGATTCGCTTTCCTGGCTGAGGTCGCCAATGGCTTTGTTGATGGCAATAGCGGAATCACCATATCGTATAGAAAGCTTTAAATTATTCAGTTTGCCGTAGTCTTCGCTGATATTCATAAAGCAGTTTCCCATTCCAAGCTTGTTGCCCATTTTTCTGAATGACTGCAGGGCTTTAAACTGGAAGTCCATAGCTTTCTGAAAGTCGTTCTGGTCGTAATAATCATTACCCAGATTGATGTAATTGGCTGAAACGCCCTGAAGAAAGCTACTCTCTTCAAACATTTTCAGGGCGCGGGTGTGATACTCTTTTGCCAGGGTGTATTTCAATAAGCGCCGGTATTCATTTCCTATGTTGGTAAGGCATATGCCAATCTGTACATTGTTTTTGTATTCTGTAATGATAACCAATGCCTTTTGGAAATAGTCCAGGGCTTTTACATGGTCACCCATGGAATTGTAGAGAACTCCCATACTGTTATCGCATTTGGCGACCCCCTGATTGTTGTTTACCTGCTGATACAGGGCCATGGCTTTTAAATTGAACTGGAGGGATTTGGGATAATCGGATAGGTCGGAATAAATATTGGCGAAATTGATGTCGCAGTCGGCCATACCCAACTTGTCTTTTTCTTTTTCGTAAATAGTAAGGGCCTGTTGGAGATTCTCAAAGGCCTGGGCAGTCTTGCTAATTTTTGAATAGGCCACTCCCAATATTTTCAGCGCCCCTGCATATTTTAAGCGGAGTTTCTTTTCTTTGGCGAAATCCACTTCCTGTTTCAGGATCAGAATTGCGCTGTCTGCATTATTCTTGAGGTATTTGAAGGCTATTTTTTCTATGGCCTCTATACGCAGGGTGTCTGCACGGGTTGCATCTTTATAAACGGCCCAAAGGGAATCTAATTTCGGTGATTTTCGGGAGTCGCTTTTGCCGGTTTGTCCGAATACCGGAAGGAGCAAACACAGAAGAAGACTAAAGGCAAGAAAATACTTCATGCGCAGATTTAACAAATCAAATCTACCTATTTTCGACAAGAAAAAGAGACTAAATGCGGGAATACTATGCCAAGGTAGAATTACAGGAAAGTTTTTAGCCATGTAATCGCGTCTTCTTCCTTTTCGAATAGTTGAGTGGGACGCTCAGGTTTATAATTCCGGATATAAAAATTTACGACCAGTTGTTGTGCCAGGTTACTTACCAGATAGGCCTCTGCTGAAGAATAAGGAGATGAGTTTTTCTTTGCCAGAATGGCATTTGCCTCTACCGGAAAAACTACCAGTTCGTCAGCTGTTACAAAGGTTGGAACGGCTTTAAAATTGACCATTGCGCCAATTTCTTCGTTGAGTTCGGGGTAAGCCCCGACATCGTAATTGCTTTCACTGGAAACATGTCTGTGCAGAATGCCATCTTTTCTTAATTCAAGTGTGAAAATACCGACGACTTTTCTCGCAATAATGCTCTTGTCATTTCCAGTCATCTTAGAAAATCGTCATGTTTACAGTTTAGATTCAGTATAATTTTGTCCAGGTAATTCAACGTAATGTTAATTTTTCCATTTTCCATACGCCAAATATACTGTCTATCAACTCCCAACATTGTCGCCAATTGCTGCGGTGTAATGTTTTTAAGTTGCCTGTTGTACTTGATCAATTTTCCGATTATTTCTTTTGAACTCTCCATCGGAATTATTTGCCTGCAAAGTGAATCATTTTAATTGGTTTGCAGGTAATCCTGCTAAGACTACGGCTTTAAGATGTTTTTAAGATTGTTCTGCTAATTTAAGTTCTCTGTTGAAAAAAGCTGTTACAGAATAGTCCGTAAGAGTTGTAAGATTCGGATTTCAGTAAGTGTAATCGCCCTTTGTGCCGATCCCGATTTTAGGGAGTATTTTATTTGTTTCGAAATAGGTAAATCCTTTTTTCAGGTTGAGCCAGAAGTTCATTTGTGCAGGGTCAGGCCGGGTACTTTCTAAAAATGAAATTCCCTTAATCAGATCTGATGTATTCGGATAATTCACTTTCAGGGCCAGGTGATATTCGCTGTTGGGTTGAAATGCACTGACCCGGTAAAATCCTTCAGGTACCTGATTGTCTCCTTCCTTGCGCTTGGGGCCTAATTCACCTGATGAACGGCAAACGGGATACGCGTCGACCAGGCTGAACGGAAGTGTTTTCTTTGTTCTCGCCCAGACTTCGAGTTTTTCTTCGCGTTTGAAAATGCGGATGAAGATTTCAAAGTTTAAAGAATCGACCCCTGCTTTTGTAAGCTTTTTCTTTACGGTTTCCCATTTTTCAGAATAGGCGCTGCGGACTCTGGGGTATTTGAGCTGGTCTGATTTAAAGGAGCTTTCAATTTTAAAGGAGCCTTCAATGCTTTTATAAGAAGCATTGAAGTTGAAACCTGGACAAATAAGGAAAAGGCCTGAAGTCAGGTACTTAATAATTTGCAAATCAATAGGTTATGTTAGATCTACAGCGAATGTATAAAAATTAAAAGAATATAAGCCCTGAAGATTGCAGTATGCTGCTACTTGTCCTATATTAGCCAGGTGTACTATTAGCCTAGTGTAGCAGTAGTAGCTGTTAAAAGTATACTAAATATAAACTTAACGCAATAAACTAAATACACATGAAAAAACTTTACTTGTTTGTACTTCTTTCCGGATTTATCGGATGGAGTGCAAATGCCCAATGGGTTCAGACCAATGGCCCGTATACCACAGGGACTGTAAGTTGTTTTGCTACCAATGGGACGAACCTTTTTGCCGGAACATCGGAGAGTGGAGTTTACCTGACGACGAATTTCGGATCGGACTGGACTCCTGAAAATAATGGTTATACTGTTTATGCCTACAATTCGATGCTGCTGAGCGGTTCTGATTTATGGGCAGCGGGAGTAAACGGATTGTACCTGTCTACCAATAACGGGGCGAATTGGAGTTTCAGTCTCGGCGGAGGTTTTTATTCTTCCTCGGGAATTGTCACACTCGGCACTACACTTATAGCCTGCAGTAATGGTGGGATTTACCGCTCAACAACTAACGGAACCAGCTGGACCAACGAAAGCGCCACCATTACCAATGCAACGCTCACAGTGGTCGGCAGTGATTTTTTGGCTGCAACAACTGCCGGGATTTATTTGTCCACGGACAACGGGGTGACCTGGTCGTCGGTTAATGCCACTCTGACCAGCGTTGTGTCGCTTACCACGAACGGTTCGAGTATTTATGCAGGAACAAGCGCAAACGGTGTTTATTTGTCTACCAACAATGGAAGCACATGGGCAACTACGAATTCAGGATTAACAAATCTAGATGTCACTTCGTTTGCCTGGAACGGAACCGATCTGTATTGTGGTACGGGCGGAGCGGGTGTTTTTCTTTCCACTAATTTTGGCGCTTCCTGGTCGGCCGTGAATACCGGTATTACGACCACGTATGTATATGCCATTGCCATATTAGGCGCCAATATTTTTATCGGTACCGACAACACAGGGGTGGAATTGTCCTCGAATTTCGGTGCGAGCTGGGCGACCTCGAATAACGGCTTTGTAACTTCTGATGTTCGTGCGCTGACCGTGTTTGGTTCTACCGATCTTTTTGCAGGAACCAATGGGGATGGCGCTTTTTTAACAAGCAGTAACGGGAGTGACTGGAACAGCGTGAATGGTGGTATGGGTACCCCGGTCGTGAATTGCTTTTTGTCCAGCGGACTGAATTTATTTGCCGGGACCAATGGCACAGGAGTGTACGTTACGACAACGAATGGCGCCAGCTGGACGGCGATGAACAGTGGTCTGGTCAACATGGAAGTTCAATCGTTGGTGCAGATCGGATCGGATATTTTTGCCGCCACATTAGGCGGCGGAGTGTATCTGACAACCAATAACGGCACAAGCTGGTCGGCAGTAAATAGCGGTTTGAGCAACCTGACGGTGAATTCGCTGACAACTATAGGCAGCGATCTTTTCGCGGCTACCGATGCCGGCGTATTTTTATCCACCAATAGCGGAGCCGGCTGGTCAGCTGTGAATACGGGATTACCTGTTACTACCATTTATTCGGTTGCCAGCAGCGGAACCACACTTTTTGCTGCAGTGGCAGGCGCTTCCGGTATTTACCTGTCCACCAACAACGGAACAAGCTGGGCTAATGTTACCAGCGGAATAACCGGCAGTATTTTCCAGGTAGCCGCTGCCGGCGGTTATCTATTCGCTCTGGGATACGACATAAATATTTCCATCAACAATGGTACCACCTGGAATAATATAAGTACTGGTCTTCCGGCTATTGTGCATTATGGACTGGCCGTAAACGGAAACAGCATTTTTTTAGGTTCGGTCGGACTCGGGGTCTTTACCCGACAGCTTCCTGAAATTCTCTGCAGCATTAATCCGCCTGTGATGTCGAGCCCTTCCTCGGCCACTATCTGCAGCGGATCTGCTGTCAGTATTCCCTTAACAAATACAGGGGTTACGGCCAGCTATTCCTGGATTGCTGCTGATAACACGATGACTACGGGTGAAAGTACCTCTCTTCAAACTACAGCTACACTTAGTAATACACTTGTCAATTCGTCCAGCATTACAGCTGCAAGTGTTGTATATACCGTTACTCCAACCGGTACTGCCGGAGGATGCGCCGGAACGCCCCAGACTGTTACGGTAACGGTCGACCCCACTCCGCTGATGACCAGTAATTCAGCGGCTACCATTTGCAGCGGTCAGGCTGTGGGACTTGCATTGACAAGCAGTGTAGGCGCTTCTTACAGCTGGATTGCCTCCGCTAATCCCAATATTTCAGGTCAAAGCACCAGCCTGCAAAATTCGGCCAGCATAAGCGATGTGATTACCAACACGTCCCTGGTGGCCCAACAGGTGACCTACACCGTAACCCCTACTTCCTCTGTCGGAACCTGCACCGGCACAACGCAAACGCTGATTGTAACCGTTAATCCGACACCGGTAATGACCAGCGTTTCTTCTGCTACTATTTGCAGCGGAGGAACTGTCAATATTCCTTTGACCAGTACGGTGAAATCGAATTACGTCTGGGAGGCGGCCAATAACGCGAACACTTCGGGAGAAAGTACCTCCTTCCAATCGACCGGCACTCTGAGCAATACAATTGAAAACAATACAGCTGTGGCTCAGCAGATCAACTATACGATAACGCCCACGGCGGTTGTCGGGGGTTGTTCGTCGGCCCAAACCTTTACACTGACTGTTAATCCGGCTCCAACGATGACCAGTGCGGCTTCTGCGAGCATCTGCAGCGGATCAGCCGTTTCCATTCCGTTGACCAGCAACCTTGCTTCCTCTTATGTATGGGAGGCGTCTTCTGCAAATCCGAATACATCGGGCGAAAGCCTTAGTCCCCAGACTACTGCCACGATCAACAATGCGATCAGCAACACTACCGCCATTGCTCAGATTGTTTACTATTCAGTTATTCCAACATCGAATACCGGCGGCTGTCAGGGTGCAACACAATCGGTTGCTGTTACCGTGAATCCTGTTCCGGCAATGATCAGTTCATCCGCTGCATCTGTTTGCAGCGGAAGTCAGGTCAGTATTCCCTTCGAGGCTAACCTTTCCAGTGACTTCAGCTGGATTGCAACCGCCAACGCAAATGTGACAGGTGAAAGCACAAGCCTGCAGTCAGGCTTAACACTGAGCAATGTCTTAACGGATAGGACCACCTCTTCCCAGACCGTTCTTTATTCGGTTGTGCCGACTTCAACTGTTTTGGGAAATTGCACGGGCACAGCCCAGACCGTCACGGTGGCCGTGAACCCTGTTCCGGCGATGACCAGCGCTTCTTCGGCGACGGTCTGCAGCGGATCGACCGTGAGTATTTCCCTTACAAGTACTGTGCCGGCCTCTTACCAGTGGAACGCCGAGGACAATGTGAACGTGAACGGAGAGAGTCTGTTTACCCAATCAGGTTCTACGCTGAGCAACGTACTTACCAATAATTCAGGTGCCGCTCAAGGCGTTGTTTATTCAGTCACACCCAGCGCCGGGACCTGTCAGGGTGCAACCCAAACAGTGACAGTGACCGTCAACCCGGCTCCGGTTCTGATCAGCAGCGACAATGCTACGGTCTGCAGCGGAGCAGGTCTGAATCTGTCCCTGTTGAGTACCATTCCTTCAACCTTCAGCTGGGTAGCTGCAAGCAATCCCAATGTTACAGGAGAGAGCATCACGGCCCAGGCGGGAAGTGCTTTGAACGATGACCTTGTGAATGCTACTGCAACGGTTCAAAATGTTGTTTACACCGTGACGGCAACCTCTGAAGCGGGAGACTGTGTGGGCGGAGGTCAGGAAGTTTCGGTGCTGGTTTACCCTTTGGATAATGCGGGTTTCAGCTATTCTTCGGGTAGTTTCTGTCAGTCGGGCAATGATCCGAGCGCACTGATTACCGGATTGTCCGGTGGAATTTTCAGCTCCCAGGCCGGGTTGTTTTTCCTGAATTCAAACAACGGATTGATTAATCTTAACGGATCTACACTGGGGGACTACGTCATCACCTACAAGACGGCGGGTGCCTGTCCGAATTCCTCCACTTTTGACCTGAGTATTACTGCCGCCCCCACAGCGAATTTCAGTTATGCGGCTTCTCCTTATTGCAGTAACGCTTCAAATCCTTCGCCCGTTTTTGGCGGAAGTTCGGTTGCGGGCATATTCAGCGCCAATCCTACGGGACTTTCTTTTGTAAGCACGTTGACCGGAGAAGTTAATCTAAGCGTCAGCCTGCCCGGAACCTATACGGTCACTAACTTTATTGCAGCTGCCGGAGGATGCGCAAGCACGTATTCGACTTCTGATATGACTGTTAATCCCTTACCAGCCGTTAGTTTTAGCGGGTTGGCAGCGAGTTACTATTACAATGATACCGCTTCTACTTTGAGCGGAGTTCCTTCGGGAGGAATTTTTTCCGGAACAGGAATCAGCGGAGATCTGTTCAATCCGGCTGTTGCCGGGCCGGGCACTTTTCCTATCACGTATTCGTATACCAGTGGGAACGGCTGTTCGAACACAACGCCCGGTCAGTCGACTACAGTTATTGCCCAACCCTTTCCTCCGAAAATCTGTGAAGTCAGCGTTGACGATTCATCTCATTACAATGTGATTTACTGGGATAAGACCCACTATACAATGGTTGATTCCTTTATCTTTTACCGTGAAACCGGAAGCGGTTATATGCGCATAGGTGCGGTTTCGGATACGGCTATCGATGAATTTACGGATACCTGCAGTCATACGTATTTCCCCAATACCGGAAATCCGAACGCCGGTACGTACCGGTATAAAATCCAGATCAGGGATTCACTCGGTAATTATAGCCCTATGAGCCCTTTCCACAATACGATTTACATCAACCAGACCAGCGGAACATTTACCTGGAACGCTTACGAAATGGAAGGGTTGTCGGTACCCTTGCCGGGGAATATACTGATGTCCTACGATTTATGGAGGGATGACCTGAGCAACGGAAACTGGCACATTGTGAACAGTGTGTCGGGTTCGCAGCTCACGCAAACAGATGTGGGCTGGTCGTCCTCGCTGGAGTTAACGGCCAGTTGGAGGATTGAAACCAACTGGGATGTTATTTGTACGCCTACTTCGATGCTGAAAATAAGATCGGCTAATGTCATCAACAGTTCGAGAAGCAATATTAAAAACAATTTTTCGGTTGAGACCGGAATTGCTCCGCTGGAAAGCATTGAAGTAAAAGTTTACCCCAATCCGGCGAATAGTGTTTTGAATGTTGTGTTGCCAAACGATGGCAAAGTCTATAACGCTGAACTGGTAAATGTGCTTGGGGAAAGGGTTTCAATTAATCAGCTGCAGGGTTCGAATGCCAGATTGGATCTGAGTTTGCTCTCATCGGGATTGTACTACCTGAAATTGACAGCCTTGACCGGTTTGCAGCAGAGCACGCAAAAAATTGTAGTAACAAAATAGTTTTCTGGTTTTTAATATTCAATCCGTAAATTCGCCGGATGTCCCGGAATTCAAATTTTAAGTTTACTGTACTGTTATTTGTTTTCGTTTCTGTTTTGTTTTCGTTTCGGGGTTTTTCCCAGATCAATGTCAATGCATTGATTAACGATGCACAAAGTGATTATTCGAAAGGTAATTTTCTGGAGGCGATCAAGAAACTGAACATTTGCATCAGTGTGAATCCTTCGTCGGCTGTGGCGTATTTTTTCAGGGGTATCAGCAAGTATAGTCTGAATGACAATCTGGGAGCCGAACAGGATCTGAGTAATGCTATTTCGATTTACAATCCCTGGGTGCTGGATGCCTATCATTACCGCGCACTGGCCCGTATAAGGCTGGAGGAATTTAGCTACGCCATTCAGGATCTGGATAAAGTAATTGTCAAGCAGGATAATGATCCGCAACTGTATATTGAACGTGCAGTTGCGAAGCTTTCTGCCCAGGACTACAAGGGTGTTATAGCCGACTGTAACAAGGCGCTGAGCTTCGGAGCAGCCGGAGACAATCTGTTTTTATTCAGGGGGTCAGCGGAGAGCGCTCTGAACCTGAATGAGGAAGCTATGCGTGATTTTGAAAAGGCGCTTAAGATCAATCCTAAGAATGTTGATGTGTATGTGCGAATGGGTGCGACCCAGGCAAAAATGGGAAACCAGGCGGCCGCGCTCGTGGATTTCAATACGGCCATTAAACTGGATTCGGCCTGTACGCTTGCCTATTATTACAGAGCGGAGTCTGAAGAGAGTTCGAATGAACAGAGCAAAGCGTTTACAGATTATTCCGTCGTTTTAAAATACGAGCCGCTGAATGCCCTGGTTTATTTTAACAGGGCTGTTCTGCAGGCCAATATGAAATTGTATAAGAACGCCATTGCCGATTTTGACAAGGTGCTTGAACTGAATCCCAAAAACATTCAGGCTACCTTCAACAGGGCCCGGCTGCGGGCCGTTCTTTCGGATTACAAGGGCGCCCTGCAGGATTACAACCACACCATTGAAGCATTCCCCTATTACGTGGAGGCTTATTACGACCGTTCAGAGGTGAAGAAAAATCTGAAGGATTTTGAGGGCGCAAAAAAGGATCTGGAGCTAAGCAAAATTATAGGTGATATGAACCGTGAAAAAAACATCTCGCAACGAACTACAGATTCGGCGAGTCTGGTTCGTTTGATGGAGCTTGACGCCGATTTCGGAAACGGGGGCACACATGTGGCGGACACGGTCAGTATTACTCTGATGCCGCTTTTTTACATAGCCCTGAAGGACAGCGGCTCAAAAAAATCGGTTTTTTTCAGTCCGCTGCTTTTGAAGCTGGGAAATGAACATCAGAGTTTTTGTTTTACCGACCGGCAATGGAAACCGCTGAGCTCGGACAGTCTGAAAGAAAACAGTTCGAAAGAAAAAGGTTCTCCTCTTTGGGAAGCTATTCAGAAAACCAATATGCAGTTGTTCAGTGAAGCCATAGTCGCGTATACCCGACTCATTGAGCAGAATCCGAAATCTGCTGTGGCCTATTTTGCCAGGGGACTGAACTCCTGTAAAGAAGCCGAACTGATCAGGCAATTCGACGCTAAAAACGCAAATGAAAAATACGAAAAGGCTTTGCAGGATTTCAGCAAGGCCGTTCAGTTGGAACCGAGTTTTGCATTTGCCTATTACGACAGAGCCTATGTCAGGTGTCAGCTGCAGGATTTTAACGGAGCAGAAAAAGACTGTGGCCTGTGTATTCAGGCTGATCAGTATATCGCCGACGCCTATTTCAACCGGGGACTGCTTTTGCTGTATATGAGGGATAAACTGAATGCCTGTGAGAATTTCAGCAAGGCCAGCGAGCTGGGTTTAGTGGAGTCGTATGCGATCATTAAGAAATATTGTAATCATTTAAAATAAGTCTGGCTAGCATTCAAATGATTTGATCCTGGGATTGTAGAGCAGGTAAGCGTTAAGCGTTTCAAATTTTTTGCTGCTTCCGCTTACCTCGAAATAACAGGTGTGTTCATCGAGTGTTTTGAGTTCCTTTATTTTAGTGTAGCCCAATTTAATCTCTTTGATTTCTTTTTCGATGTCAATGGTCTGGAAGCTGTTTTTGTCGAACAGTATTTTGTAGACTCTTTTTTGATGTAAATTGTCAATGATGTCCTGGAGGTATTCAAACAAGGATAAAACAAGTAAGACGATAACCAGGCCTTCGGCTGCCATTTTATAGGCTCCAATACCAATGGTCATGCCAAGCGCTGCAGTTACCCATATCGCTGTGGCGGTGGTAAGGCCGGTAACCGAGAATCCGTCTTTGAAGACGACTCCTGCACCGATAAAACCTATACCGGTTATGATATTTGCCGCAACCCGGTCGGGGCTGTTGGGGCTCCCCAGTTTCATCGAAACGATTGTAAAGAGGGTGGAGCCTATACAGATCAGGGTCATGGTTCTGAACCCTGCAGCTTTGCTGCGGTATTCGCGTTCGAAACCTATGAGGGCGCCCGCAATCAGGGAAAGAAAAAGGCGAAGAGTGTCTTCGGAAAAGGTATAATTCATTTGGGTTTTAAACTCGTTTTTGTCATTTAAATTTTGAAATAGTTTTTATCGAAGGCTTTGCGAAAGGCCTGGTGATAGGCCGAAAGGGTTTTGGTGTAAGTGTAAGCATAGCGAATGACTTCTTTTTTCATTGCTTTTTCGTTTCTGGCAAAGCGAATCAATTCATCGGCGACCGCTGAGTTTTGACGTCCGGAACTTCTGAGATTACTCCAGGCATAAATGCTGGACATGTTTTCGAGCATTTGTTTGAGCTTATTGAGATTTCCGTCAAATAAACCATAGTCGATGCGGTCAGCCAGCGGTTGAAGCTCTTTAAGAACAAAGTTGCGGTTGCTGAGCTGAAGACTGTCAAGTAAAGCAGGCGGGTCTGATAAAACCCGCCTTTGCACTTCGGTAATGCGATGGGCCTCGTGCTGCCAACTGGGCTGGGAGACTTTGATGTACTTTTCGACGCAGGATTTTCTCGTTTCCTTCAAATCGAGCAGGAAGTTTCCATCCGGGGAACCGTAGCCTTCTATAAGCACAGCATATCTTCTCAGACCCAGGCTGGAGGTGCCCGCAATGCGGAAGGCGATGTCCTTCAACCGGTAAAAAGCTGCGTCGGGCATACTTTTAGCCCATTTGGAGTAGAGCGAACTGAGCTGTTCTTTGTCGGTTTTGGAAAGCCTGGATAAATGGTTGTCATCAATTTTGAATTTACGGCGTCCTTTTTCAATTATGGTCTTTTTCGCCAGAAATTTTTTTCTTTTCCGGCCTTCAATTTCCCGGAGGAATTTTTTCATTATTCCTTTAGCCGTTTCTTTTTCCAATACCCGGATATAGCCCTGTTCAAGTTTGTTAAAATAATTGTCGGTGTAATACTGAACCAGATAATCCGCATCTTTTTTCGATACGTGCAGGTTGTCAGAGGCGACATAAATGCTGCAAAGCATGCGTACAATATCAAACAGACAGGGCCCCAGAAGGCATTCGTCAAAATCGTTTACATTAAAATAGGCCAGGCGGTTGTCCCCTTTATAGCTTCCGTAGTTCTCCAGATGAAGATCCCCGCATATCCAGACCAGGGGAGAGGAGTGGAGAAAGGACATTTTTGGGATGTCTTCAAAAAACAAATGAGCGGTCGCCCTGAAAAAACGGTATTTGTCATCATACATCGCCTGGTATTTCAGCCTGAGGAACTCCGGCAGACGGTCTCTGTTAAAGGTCCGTATGCGCTCAGCAACATCCATGTTATCCCCCATTTCTATCCAGGTTTTTTTGCACTTCTATCCAGTTTATTTCTCACTTTACATAAAAATACAAATCATTTATGATTTGGCGGATATTGATTAATTTTGGCAATCGATTAATCTCGGGATATGTTCAGGACCGGCCTTGTTTTTGCTTTTTGTTTTTTGACAGTTTTAGGGTTTTCTCAGGAACCCCGATTTAAAGCCGGGCTTACAGGTGGGCTAGTCGCCTCGGATATTCCAGGAACCGATACCCGGGACAATGACGTTGATTACAATAAATTAGGATTTACGCTTGGGGCCCTTGTCAATACCAGAGTTAATGACAAGACACTTGTTCAGCTGGAAATTAATTACATTCAAAAAGGGACCGAGCAGAAGCCGGATTCGAACAATCAGGGGTATTTTAAGCTTTCTTTGAATTATATTGAAGTTCCTTTATTGATCAGGCGCCGCCTTCACTTTTCAGTTTTCAAGAGACCCTCCACGAATTTTGACCTGGAGGCCGGTGCTTCGTACGGAAAAATTTTCAGCATGGCTTATGTGGACGGAACCAATACTCCGGCGACGCTTAATCCGGCTGCATTCAATCAGACGGACATCAGTCTTCTGTTTGGCGTTGATTATAATTTTAACCCGAACTGGGCTTTTTGTATACGGTACACGAACTCTCTGATTGCTGCCATCAAAACGGACCCTCTGCCTGCAGGTTATAAATATCTTTCGGCACTTCCATACACATTTAATCATGGGGATAATGTGGTTATACAATTCACTATAAAATTTGCATTTGGTCCCGGTGGAGGCAGCTGAAAAGCATGACATTCAGGTATTTAAAAAAAATGGCACAGATTTTGAATATAGAATTATAGATTTTTAAAAAACAGCGTTATGAAGACCTTTGGTATTTCCCCGTTGATTAAAATGCTGATTCTGGCATTTGTTGCACTAGTTGATCTTGCTCAGGCACAGTATTATGATTATCCACCTCCGCAGGGACCCCCACCCAGACAGAGAAGGGGGGAGCGTCAGGAGCCTGCACAACTGCCGCTCGGAGAGCCCAGCGGATACGTTTCTCTTAATTTCGGATTCGTAGGTATTCCACAAGGCAATTGGGCTTCAACTACCAACATGAAATACGGAAGTTACGGAGGCTATGCCACTGTCGGCACTTCGGAGAACATCTCTGCAGGAATTCCGCTAAACGGGACTAATTTTGGAGTTGCCCTGATGCTTGGAGCCTATAGTAACCCTGTGGATATGGGCAGCTATACGAATAACTTCGGAAATTCGGATTCGGGCAGATACAATGCCGCTAATTATTATCAACCCAGCGGCACAAGTTATAACGCTACTGTTCTTATGGGCGGTCTTTTTTATACCTATCCGATGGGAAGATTTTCCCTGGATTTCAGGGGCATGATCGGTATTGCCTTTTGCGGTTTGCCTGATATCTATTTTATAGGTACGTATGGAGGAAATCAAACAGATTCGTGGGAGGTTGGCGGAACCAATACAACTGGTTTTGCAACCGATCTTGGAGTGGGGCTGCGTTGTGTGTTTCGCAGGAATACCTGCGCCATGCTGAATATTGATTATACGGGGATAAATACTTCGTATTCAACCACAATGACCCATGATTATTATTATGTTCCGGTATCAGCCACTTCAGCAAATCTGACTCCATGGGTAGCCAACTCGAATCAAATTCAGGTTTCGGGTAGCCTTTCGATGTCGCTGGTTACGGTTAGCGTGGGTATAGGTTATCAGTTTGGATCGGTAAAATAAACTAAAATTTGTGCTCATGAAAAAGCTCCTTTTCTCGCTTGCCTTTTGTTCGGTTTCGTTGTTTTCGGTTGCCCAAGGGTCTGCACAACAGGCACCCCAGGGATCTTCACAACCTGTTCAGCCTGGTCAGGGGCCTTCGCAGCGGAAATTCGGAATGGACCCCAAGGCTCAGACCGAGAAGATGGCGGCTCAACTGGGTCTTACTGACGCTCAAAAGACACAGGTGCTTATCATCAATAACGACGTCGTAAATAAAATGAAAGCGCTCAGGGCCAATCAGGATGCAAGTGTTGATAAACAGCAGGGGCGTAAGAAAATTGAAACGGACAGGGATATTGTATTTAAAGGAGTTTTGACGGACGAGCAGTACAGGAAATATACCCTGATGAAAGAGGATGCCGCACGCAAGCGGCTTTAACCTGTAACCAGTATTTGCCAGCCGTTAATTGTGAATTTCGGAGTCACGCTGTATTGTTGCAAAGCAACGGTGGCGGGTCCGCTGACGACGGCTCCGGTGTAGGCAAAAGTTGCACTGTGAGCCGAACAGAAAAAATCATTGTAGGCAGGTTGATAAACAACCGCTGTTCCCTGGTGCGTACAGTATTCGGATACCGCCAGGTATTCTCCGGGTTTTACTGTTGCAACGATGATTCCCTGAACATACACATAGCCGCCATTGTTTAACAGATCGGTATAGGGAGAGACCCATGTGTTGATCGTGATGTTGACGTTGGAAGGCGGAGTCGGATAAGCCTGAGGTGTGGAACTGCAGGCGCCAAGACAACGGGTTAAGGCATAGGCCCCGGCAGTCATTCCGGTTAGTTTCAAAAATTCTTTTCGGGTCATTGTCTGGCCTCAGGAATTTATTTGCACATATCCTTGATATCGTCGTATGATTTATAGTAATCATACTCCCCGGCTTTGCTGAAATCCTGGCAGGCGCCTTCTTTGTTGCCCATAATAAATTTTGCATGCGCCCTGTTGTGATAAGCTTCGCCGTAATTCGGTTTCAGCTCAATGGCTTTGCTGTAATCTGAAATTTCACCGGTGTGGTCGCCCTTCTGGCCCCTGACCAGTCCTCTGCGGTTGAAAGCCAGGTAATTTGAAGGGTTCAGTTCGATGGCTTTGTTCAGATCCTGAATTTCGCCCCGCTGATCTTCGAGGTCGCCTTTCAGTATAGAACGGTTGTAATAGGCCATGGCATAATCAGGTTTCAGTTCGATGGCATGGGTAATGTCTTTCATAGCGTTGCGGTGTTCGTCGTTTTTCCAGACATTGCTTTGGGATTTTGACTGTTCGGCATCTGCACGCTTAAGCCGGCACATTCCCCTGGCGTTGTAAGCCTCGGCAAAATCGGGCTTCAGTTTGATGGCCTTATCAAAATTACTCATGGCTTTATCGAATTTACCCAGACTGTCCTGAGCGATTCCGGCAGAAAGCAGGGATTGGGGTGTTTGGGCAAAGAATCCGGCTGAAAACAGAACGGAAAGGCAAAGGAGCAGAAACTTTTTCATCTTACTGGTTGGGTTGGGTTTAGGGTATTCAAGATATAAAGCTAAGGTTTTTATTGTTAAGCATTTGTGCAAATTTTGTGCCAAATTTAAAAGGTTTTGCTGTAACCTATGGTATCTGCTGACGTAAAACATGACAAGACGATTGGGAGCGGTATGGAGCGGACGATGAACAGATTCTGGTTGGTTTGCCTGACAGTTTCGCTGTTTATTTCTGTTATTTCGAATGCACAGCCTGACTTGCCCGATCCCCCCGCCAATTTACAGACTGCGACAGCGGGTTCTCTGGTCATTCCGATGGACAATGTCAATCAGGCGGTTGTCGCGCCTTTTAATTTAATGTCCTATGGGCTGGTCAATGCACTTTTGCAAAACAATATACCCGTTAAGTGGATCATTAAGTCGGGCAAACTGAAGGACGGGGTCGATTTTTCAGATTCGGCGATACGAATATATCCTTCTGCTTTGCCGGTTGCTATGGTTAACTTCATTGCCAGCGCCTTTGTTATTGACAGTGCTTATGTAAACAACTCCTTTTACGGTTTCGGTCTTACAGCAACCCAGGTCATTACTTCTTTTGGAAGTAATGTCGCCGTATTTAAGTTTACCAAAGATGTGACAGTCGATGTTCGCTACACACTTAATTTCCATCCCAAAATTGCGGTGTTTAATAACGGGGGAAACCAGCTTTTGCAATCGAAGATACTGGATGCGGCGGGCATTCCTGATTACGAAGATATCAGTGCAGGCGTATTCGGAGGCTTGTCAGCTTGTTTTACGTTCTGCTCTGAAGCGCACTGGGAATCACTTAGCGAAAGTGATTCGGCCATAACCAACCGGGTTCGGACTTTTGTGTTGAGCGGAGGAAATTTTCTGGCCCAGTGTTACGGAGTAAATACCTATGAAAAATATGAATTTTTTCACAGCACAAAAGGCACTGTGATCGAAAATGCCAATGTGACCAATGCTTATTTTAATCCGGATATGGCCTATATGCAGTTTATGGCCACCCTTGTTTCGAACGAAAGCGGGGCCGAACAAAACTGGGTGCGTAATCCGGGATCAAACTGGGTACCCGGATTTTATTATGCCGTAAGTCAGAGTCCTCAAAAAGATACGGTTGTGGCAGCAGGTGCGCACCTGACTGCTCCGCTGTCTGCAGGAGGAAATGTTTTTTACCTGGGTGGTCATGATTATTTTTCGGGTGGTACTCCGGATTGGACGAATATAACCCACATCAATGCAGCCCGCTTGTATCTGAATGCAGCTCTTATTCCTTCGGGTCGTCCGACTGCCTTTGTGGCCAATGCAGGAACAACAAAAAATATATGTGTCGGGCAAAGCGTAACACTTGGGGGAAGTCCGACCGGTCCCTCAGGATCACTATATTCCTGGCAGCCCGGAAAAAGCCTGAATGACAGCATTGTTTCAAATCCCATTGCTACACCGTCGGCCACGACCACTTACGGCGTTTATGTGGATAACGGTGGATGTCCGCAGGTTGCATCGGTTGTTGTAAATGTGAATCCGCTTCCGGCGGCTGATGCCGGAATACCTATTGCAGTTTGTCCCGGTAATCCTGTTGCCCAACTGGGTGGTTCGGTAAGCAATGCAACGGGAGGAATATGGACAGCAGGGGCAGGTACTTATACGCCTTCGGATACTGTTTTAAATTCAACGTATACTCCTTCGGCTGCCGAAATAGCAGCCGGAAGTGTGACGCTGACTCTTGGAACCAGGGGAGCAGGACCTTGTGCGGGTGCTTTTTCCCAGGTCAAAATAACGATTACCAATCCGCTTGCTGTTGCCATTACCCCCAGCCTGAGCATTGTCTGTTATGCACAGACTGCCGTGCTTACAGCTTCCGTAACAGGCGGCCTGGCTCCTTATACCTATAAATGGAGTTCGGGGGAAACTTCGCAGATTGTGAGTAATAAATCTGCCGGTTCCTATACGGTTACGGTAACAGACGCCACCGAACATTCCTGTACAAAAACGGCGAGTGTAACTTTTACTGAAGATGCCCAACTGCTGATTAACACCTCTTCGAGTACGGTGGCTTCGTGCACAGCAGTAACCAATATTTCGGCTTCAGGAGTTGGAGGAGACGGAACCTATGCGTACGACTGGAGTACCGGGCAGAGCAACTCAACCATTTCGGTCAATGCCGGCGTTTATACCGTGACAGTGAGTGACGGTGTAGGTTGCGCCGTCACCGATGTGATAACCGTAAAGTCGGCCGTCAATGGAAATCTATCAGTGCTGGTGAATTCACCTGCTGCAGCCTGTTCCGGAGGAGGGACTTCGCTTGTGTCTGCAGTGGCAAGCGGAGGTTTCGGAACGTATACTTATTCCTGGAATACCGGTCAGACCAACAGTTCAATAACCGAAACCAAAGGGACCTATTGCATTACGGTAAAAGATTCTGCAGGGTGTATTAGCAGTGCTTGCGGAACTGTCAGCGAGGAACCGCAGTTCGTTTTAAATTTAAGCGCGCCTTTGATATGCAAAGGCGGATCTGTTGCGCTCGCGCTTACGCCATCGGGAGGAACGGCGAATTATACCTATACCTGGAACAATGGAGTCTCGGGTTTGACTTCTGAAGTTTCGGCTTCAGCTATTGAGGCAGGCGGGTTTCTGGCAGGTACCTATACGGTGACGGTAAGCGATGCGAATGTTCACGGTTGCACTTCCACGGCCTCCCTGACTACCCTTCAATCTCCGTTGATGACGCTGACTTCGGACAGCATTGCTCCCAGTTGCTTCGGGGGATCGAACGGGCAGGGTTCGGTAACGGTTGGCGGGGGAACTGCGCCTTATTCCTATACATGGTCACCCACCGGAGGGCTGAGCGCCAGTACTACAGCGGTGATGGCAGGAATTTATACCGTAACGGTTACCGATCATATCGGATGCACTTCCGTAAAAACAGTTACGATAACCTCTCCGACTGCTGTTGTTGCAGCCACTTCAATTCTTGATTCGGTTTCCTGCAGCGGAGGCAGCAACGGCAGTGCATCCGCAAGTGCCAGCGGAGGCCATCCCGGATATTCGTACAGCTGGAGTACCGGATCGTCTGCAGCGACCGTAAGTTCACTTGCGATGGGAACCTATGTGGTTACTGTTACCGATTCAAAGGGCTGTACCGGTTTTTCGACGGCGGCGATTGCGCAGCCTTTGCCCCTATCGTCGGGTTCTTCGGTTTCAGGAAATGTACTTTGCTTTGGAGGAAGCAGCGGTTCGGCTCTTGTCAATTCTTCAGGCGGAAACGGAGTGTACGTGTACAAATGGTCACCGGCCGCAGGCACAGGAACGGTTGTTTCAGCTTCATCCTTCGGGATTTCGGCATTGGGAGCAGGCACCTATACGGTTACGGTAAGTGATCAGAAAGGATGTTCTTCAACTTGCAGCCAGACGATTACCGAGCCTTCACAACTGACCGCCTCTGCTTCGGCTACTTCAAATGAAAAATGTTTCGGAGGCAGCATAGGAGCTGTCGCAATTGCGGTGACAGGAGGAACAGGGCCATCGTACTCGTATATCTGGACCAACGGAGGTTCGGGATCATCGGCAGGTGGATCAAGGCTTTCGGGTTTAGCTTTAAGCGTTTCGGGTTTAGCGGCGGGGACTTTTACGGTAACGGTTACAGACGCTAATTCCTGTGCTACGACTGCTGACTTCAGTCTTAGTCAGCCGCCTGAGCTCATGGTGACGGCTTATCCAACGGCCCATATAACCTGTGACAGCGTAGTGGTTATTTACGCGAATGTGAGCGGAGGAACAGGCGCGTATCGCTATTCCTGGAATACCGGAACCATCGGAGATACCCTGATTACGGTTAACACAGGACACTATTCGGTAATTATACAGGATGCCAACGGATGTACGGCCCAGGATACGGTAAGTGTGGTGGCTTTGAACAGCACGTTGGCTGCAAGTGTTTCGGCCCCGGCAAAAATCTGTAGCGGAACTGCGGCAACCGTAACGGTAAGCGTAAATCCCGGCGTAAACCCCTATACCTATTCCTGGAACACCGGCGAAACAACATCGAGTATTACGGCGAATCCGGGTACGCACTGCGCAACAATAACCGATATGGACGGGTGTAAAACCACTGCCTGTCTGTTTATTCAGGCGGACAGTATAGGTTCAGTATCGGCTTTTAGCGATACGGCCTGCTTTGGAGGACAGACCAATGTATCGGCTAAGGTCAGCGGGGGGGCGGGTCCCTATACCTGGTTGTGGAACAATGGGGTGGCGGGTTCGGAGGTTTCAGATTCAGCAGTACTGGTCCCGGGCTTTTCACAAGGATCCTATACAATAACTGTAACGGATGCAGTATCCTGCTCGGCAACAACATCTGCTACTGTGGTTCAGGCAAGTGCTTTGACTCTCAGCTTCCCGAATAATTTTAATGTCAGTTGCTTCGGAGGAAATAACGGAGTAGCGCAAGGTGTTGTAACAGGTGGAACACCTTCGTATCATTTTTTCTGGACGGTTACCGACAGCACATCCGTTTACGGGGGATTGTCAGCAGGCACCTATAGTCTGGTTGTGCGTGACGCTATGGGGTGCACTAAAATTGCGGCAACAACCATTACCCAGCCCAGCCTTCCGCTTACCCTTGACTCCACATTGTCCAGTGTCAGCTGTTTTGGGAAAAGCGATGCCGCTGCCAGCATCACTGCCAGCGGCGGGACTTTACCCTACCGTTATTCCTGGATAGGGTTGGGGGATACCACGGTTTCTGCAAGCCATCTTCCTGCAGGTTCCTATTATGCCTATGTCACTGATAAGAACAACTGCTTTGCTGCTAATATCATCACGATAACCCAGCCCGGACTATTGAAAGCTACTCCTGACCCGATTAGCGCCGCCACCTGTTTCGGACTCAGCGATGGTAAAATTAATGCGGTGATTTCGGGAGGGACGGCACCGTTTACCTATTCCTGGAGTAACGGTGCATCGGGTGTGACGGCTTCGGATGCGGGCTTTCTGGTTTCGGGTTTATCGGCCGGTACGTATACACTAACGCTGAGTGACAAGAATTCGTGTATGCTGACCGAATCGGTCAGCATTACGCAGCCTGAGCAGTTGAGCAGCTCATCTGCTCAAAACAATGTTTCCTGTAATTCGGGAGCCAATGGAAAAGCCACAGTTACGCTTACTGGCGGGACTCAGCCGTATGCGTATTCCTGGTCCAACGGAATAACAGGCTCTACAACGCTGGGGCCTGATTCACTGTTTAAAATTGCTGGTCTTTCTTCGGGAAGCTACAGTCTCGTTACAACCGATTCGAACGGGTGCTCGCTGAGTACTGTCATTGTGATCACTCAACCTCCGCCTTTGACGGCCCTGCTGATGCCGCTTTCGTCAACCTGCGGAAACAGCAATGGCAGTGCATTGGTAACGGCTGCAGGAGGAAGCGGGCCGCTTTATTCGTTCAGCTGGAGCAACGGTCAGAATGCAGTTTCTTCTGACTTGAGCAATTCGATTTCGGCACTTTTAGCTGCTGAATACACAGTAACTGTGAGCGATGCGAATGGCTGCTCACAGAGTGACTCAGTAAAGGTGAGTAACATCAGCGGAGCAATTATTGATTCGGTCACTTCGGTTTCACTGAGCTGTTTTAATTCGGGCAACGGTGAGGCCCTTGTTTATACAAACGGTGGGACTGCTTTGTTTACCTATTCCTGGAGTACTGGTGCATCGGGAGTAACCGTTTCCGGATCGGGGTTTAGCATTTTTGATTTAGCGGCGGGCGGGTATACGCTTACGGTCACAGATGCCAATTCGTGTTCGAGCGTTACTTCGGTCACAGTAACCCAGCCTGTTGTGACGGGTATAAAAACTCTCCCTTCTGATGTTACCTGTAACGGGGCAAGTGATGGGGCTTTAAAAGCAGCAGCTACCGGTGGTACCGGTTTGGACTATACCTACAGTTGGGCCAGCGGAGTGTCGGGTTCTACTGTTCAGGTTTCGGCTGCGGGATTTAGTGTTTCGGGTTTGAGTGTCGGAGTGTATACGCTTACGGTTTCGGATAAAAACGGATGCACGGCTTTCGAATCCTTTAACATCACTCAGCCTCTTCCAATACTTCTCAGCGCAAAGGTAAAAAACGCAAGCTGCAGGCTCTCCTGTGACGGGCAAATCAGCATTTCGGGAAGCGGAGGAACCGGAGCATGGCAGTATAGCTGGTCGGCCCCGGGAGGACCGGTAACCGACAGCGTGACTTTATTATGTGCCGGAAATTACTGTGTGACCGTCAGCGATGCTAATGCCTGCAGCGTTGTCAGCTGCAGCGTCATTACCCAGCCGACAGTACTTTCGGCTTCGGTCTCGACGCTTTCGGCACATTGCCATCTGCGGGACGGTTTGGCTCTTTCAACGGCCAGCGGAGGCACGGCGCCTTATACCTATTCCTGGATTTCTACCGCGGTAACTGATTCTGCGCTGCTTGCTGTAGTCTCGGGAAATTACTGCGTAAGTGTCACGGATGCCAACTTTTGTTCGACTTCGGTTTGTACAAGTATCGGAGAGATTCAGGGCGTGGCACTGGCACCTTTGACTACGAGAGAACCCAGTTGTTACGCTTCGTGTAATGGAATGGCCTCGGTCTCGGCATCGGGTGGAATAGGGCTGCTTACCTATTCCTGGAGTTCGGGCCAGACTGCAGCCGGAGCCAGCGGACTCTGCGCAGGTACTTATTCTGTCAGTGTACTTGATCAGGAAATGTGTAAAGATTCGCTGACGATAGTTGTGAATCAACCCAAGGTCGTTACGGTCATTGCAGATTCGGTTGCTGCCCTTTGTATAGGGCAGACTGCTACACTTGAGGCTATTGGTTCGGGTGGAAGCGGAGGGTACATGTATTCATGGCTGCCCACTGGCCCTGAGGTAACTCCGGTTGTCAGC
>JABDFU010000036.1 GCA_013286385.1 Bacteroidota bacterium | reverse complement strand
TGTGGTAAGAGGTATCGGGCTGTTGAATGATATTGAGGAAATTAAAAACATTATTATTGAAAACAATAACGGTGTTCCTTTGCTGGTGAAGGATATTGCAACCGTTGAAATATCGAATATGCCCCGTCTGGGCTGGGTGGCAAAAAGCGAGCGTACACTCCTGAAAAACAAAACCGATTCCTTGTCTGATGAACAGGATGTAGTGGAAGCCATTTTGGTGATGCGAAAAGGGGAAAACCCTTCGGAGGTTGTCAAAGCAATTGAAGATAAAGTCAGGTACCTGAACGATTACGTTCTTCCGGCTGACACAAAAATAATTCCCTATTATGACCGTACCGACCTTATTGAATACGCTACACACACGGTTTTGCACAATCTGATTGAAGGCATTCTTCTGGTTATTGTCCTTATTTCTCTGTTTTTATTTGACTGGAGGGCAACCGTGGTGGTTGCTGTAATTATTCCGGTTTCACTGTTGTTTGCCTTTATCTGTCTTCATTTTATGCACATGAGCGCCAACTTGCTTTCGCTTGGAGCAGTTGATTTTGGAATTATTCTGGACGGTACGATTGTAATGGTGGAAGGGATTTTTGTAATCCTGGACCACAAGGCAAAGCTGATGGGCATGGACCGCTTCAACAAAGCCAGCAAACTGGGTCTTATTAAAGCCAGTGCCGCCGAAATTGGTAAAAGGCCTTTTTACCTGAATGTAATCATTATAACGGCCTTGTTACCGATTTTTGCCTTTCAGAAAGTGGAAGGAAAAATGTTTTCTCCCCTGGCTTACACTCTGGGTTTTGCCCTGCTGGGTTCTCTGATCACGACGCTCACGCTGGTACCGGTACTCATCAGTCTGCTGCTGAATAAAAATGTCCGTGAAAAGCACAACCCCATTGTTCAGCCCATATTGGATTTTATGCACGGTCGTTTTATATGGTCCTATAAACGCAGAAAATATGTTATTCCCGTTGCCATCATCCTTATGGTCGTTGGAATTTATTCCTTCAAATACCTGGGCTCTGAATTTTTGCCACAGTTGAACGAAGGAAGTATATGGCTTCGTATTCAGACTCCGTACAGTATGTCGCTTGTAAAATCTGTTGAAATATCAAAGCAGGCAAGGGATATTGTAATGAAGTTTCCGCAAGTCCGGTATTGCGTATCTCAGACCGGAAGACCGGATGACGGAACTGATGTGGCCGGGTTTTACAACAATGAGTTTGACATCCTGATGTTTCCGGAGGCGGATTGGAAACCCCGACTGACAAAAGAGGAACTCATCAATCAGATGAATGATAAATTATCAGTGATACCCGGAGCCAACCTGAATTTTTCCCAGCCTATCATGGACAATGTGGAGGAGGCCGTTTCGGGAGTGAAGGGAAGTATTTGCCTGAAGGTATTTGGTGATTCTCTGCCGTATATGGAGGGCAAGATCAAAGAGGTATTCGACATTTTACAGACGGTAAAAGGTATTGAAGATCTGGGTATCATGTACAATACAGGTCAGCCTGAACTGGACATTAATCTGGATCAGCGAAAAATGGGTTTCTATGGTGTGGCCACAGGAGATGCAAATGCAGTGGTCAGTATGGCCATAGGAGGACTGGGTCCCGGTGGTGTTGCGGCCAGTACCTTATACGAAGGGATTAAAACATTTGATATCCGGATACGGCTTCCGGAGGAATTCAGACGAACGCCCGGACAAATCGGAGAATTGCTCGTTCCAACGCAAAGCGGCAGCAGAATTCCGATTAAGGAAATAGCAACGATAACCCAGAAGACCGGATCCTGTCTTATTTTCAGGGATGAGAATATGCGCTACTCTGCGCTGAAGTTTTCGGTCAGGGGAAGGGATATGGGTAGCACCATTGCTGAAGCTCAGCAAAAAGTGGATGCCAGGGTGAATCTGAAACGGGGTTATCACATGGCCTTTCAGGGTGATTTTGAAAATCAGCAACGAGCCCAGAAGCGGCTGACTCTTGTGGTGCCCATCAGTCTTGCGTTAATTTTTGCTTTGTTGTTCAGCATGTTTGGAAATTTCAGAGATTCCCTGCTGGTCTTCTCGAATGTGCCGTTTGCTCTGGTAGGAGGAATTCTGGCCTTGCACATGACCGGAACCAATTTCAGTATTGCAGCAGGAATAGGTTTTATTGCGCTTTTCGGAATATGCATTCAGGATGGAATTATCCTCATCACCATGTTTAAGGAAAACCTGGCACATATCGGGGGAAAAGGGAAAAAGGATGATTTCTATTACAATCTGGAAGTTATGGAGAGTCACGAGCCCCCCCAACAGGAAGATGCGGAAAAGGGAGATCCCTTGTTCAAGGCGCTGAAATTGGGTGTACGGGCCAGGGTCAGACCTGTGATGATGACTGCTTTGATGGCTGCGATCGGTTTATTGCCGGCCGCACTTTCGCATGGAATTGGATCGGAAAGTTCAAGACCTCTTGCCCGGGTAGTTATCGGGGGCATTCTTTGCGCTATGATTTTTTCGCTTTGGGTTTTTCCCCTGATATTCTCATGGGCCTACAGAAAAAAAACAATGAAGACATTTTTAACTACTACAAACGATTCGAAATGAAGATACTTGTTGTTGAAGATGAAATAAAAGTCGCTCAATTTATCAAGAAAGGCCTTGAGGAGCAGTCGTATGAGGTCGATGTTGCCTATGACGGTGTATTGGGTCTGAAACTGATACTTAAGAATAGCTACGATGTAGTAATCCTGGACGTTATTCTACCGAAGACAAACGGGGTTGAAATCTGCCGGGAAATACGAAAAATGAATCTTCAGGTACCGATTCTAATGCTTACAGCACTTGATTCAACGGATGACAAAGTTACGGGACTTGATGCAGGAGCAGACGACTATCTTTCGAAGCCTTTCAAATTCAGGGAATTGCTCGCCAGGGTAAGGGCCCTGAACAGGCGAAAGGGGAATACGATCAGTGCTCTGGTGCTGAAAGTCAGTGATCTGGAACTGAATGCGTTTTCAAAGACTGTTACCCGTAAGGGAAAAAAAATTGAGTTGACACCACGGGAATTTTTTCTTTTGGAATTTCTTATGAAAAATGCGGGAAAGGTATTGTCAAGACCTGAAATTACCGAGCAAGTCTGGGAAATTTCATTTGACCAGGGAACCAATGTCGTTGATGTGTATATTAATTACCTGCGAAATAAAATCGATGTGGATTTTTCACCCAAACTAATTCATACGGTGTTTGGGATGGGATATGTTTTAAAGGAGCAGTTGGAAAATGAGAATCAGAAATAAACTAACCCTTGTTTATACTTCCATTACTGCCCTTTTGCTGCTTTGCCTGAATTTTTACATTTATTATTCAGCCTCTATTTATATCAAAAACAACTTTTACGGCGATCTGAAACAAAGGGCATTGCTTACTGCTCAGGTGTATCTGGAACAGGATGAAATGGAAGCAAATCTCTGGAAACAGATTAAAGATAAATTTCTCCAGTCGATTCCGGGTGAAGAAATAAGGATGTACGACAAGAACAATGCACCCGCTTTTATAGACAGTGTTTCGAGACCAATTTTTTCAGATGCAACCATCAATCGTATCAGAACTGAAAAATACCTTGAATTTGCAGACGGCAAAAGGCAAACGGTGGGAATATTTTATACGGATAACCAGGGCGATTTTGTAATTATTGTGTCGGCTATCAATGAAAGCGGGATTGACCGGTTGGCCTACCTGAAAGAGGTACTTGTAATCGGATTTGTTATTTGCCTGATTGTTGTTTTTTTTTCGGGGCGATTTTTTTCGGGACAGGTGCTTAATCCGATGTCGAATATCATAAAGCGGGTAAATAAAATTACGGCATCCAATCTTCATTTGCGCCTGGACAGCGGAAACGGGAAAGATGAAATTGCAGAATTGGCGGTTACCTTTAACAATATGCTGGTCCGGCTGGAGACTGTTTTTGAAACGCAAAAGACTTTTGTTCAGAATGCGTCTCACGAATTGCGGACGCCCTTGACCTCTCTTATGGTCCAGATTGATGTGGTACTGCAAAAGGAGAGAAGCAATGAAGAGTATAGAGAGACCTTGAAGTCGAATCTTATTGAAGCTGAAAAGCTGAGCCAGCTTACAACCAATCTGCTGAATCTTGCAAAATCTTCTCTTGATGATTCGAAACTGTTTATTGAAGATGTTTATATCGATGACCTGTTGCTGGAGGTCAGGAAGGAAGTGGAGAATCAGACCTCTGGAAGAATTTTAAAGGTGGATTATACGATACCTCCGGATTCGAATGGACTTGTGATTAAAGGAAATAAACAACTGCTTCGGATCGCTTTTTTTAATATCCTGGAAAACGCATGTAAATTTTCAGAAAATCAGGAGGTCAATATTTTGCTGGATTGTTCAAATGCCCACATAAAAATACAAATTCGGGATCATGGAATCGGAATCCCTGAGACGGAGGCTGAAAAAATATTCGAGCCTTTTTACAGAGCTTCCAACGCCTATACACATGCCGGTTCGGGGATTGGGCTTTCGCTCACAAAAAAAATAGTTGAACTGCATGGAGGGAAAATATCGGTTTTCAATTATCCGGATGGAGGTACTGTATTTGAGCTGTTTTTTGAGCCTCTTCAGAATGCGTCTTTTGGTAACAAAATTATGTAGATTTGAACTGAAAAACAGTTCGAATTGAACAGAAAAAGAGGCGTATTGTTTTTTGCAATTGGGTTTGGCTTGCTGGTGCTGACCGTTAGCGTGTATTTCCTGCTCCTTCCCAAAAAATCAGAGCAAAAAATCCTGTTGAGCCTGCCTGTAAAGCGGGCTGATCCTGGTATTGTGAAGCCTCCGCATGACACGACCCAACTGGAGTGTATTCACTATGCGCTTGAGAAGCTTGCCGGTTCTGATTCTATGCGGCATGCGACTTTCGGATTTTGTCTTGCCGGTGCTGACAGCGGCACTATAGTATTGGGTTGGAATGCCGGCCAGACCTTTATTCCGGCTTCTGTGCTGAAAATTGTGACAACCGGACTATGCCTTCGTAAACTCGGACCCGGTTTTCGTTATTCCACCCGGTTGCAATACGATGGTGCAGTTGATGTATTGGATAAGGTGCTGGAAGGAAATGTGTATATCAAAGGCTCCGGGGATCCCACACTGGGGTCTTCAAATTTTGCCGACTGCAAAGAGGATAAGGTGCTGGAGGATTGGGTGCTTGCGATAAAAAAAATGGGAATTGAGAAGATAGACGGAGCAGTTGTGGGCGATGGGGATGTGTTTGATGAGGATCAGATTCCTTCGGGTTGGGCCTGGGAAGATATGCAAAGTGAATATGCGATCGGGTCTTCCGGACTTTCTTTCAGGGAAAACTGCTATGATATTTGCCTTTCGGGAAGATCGGGGATACCGGAATTTAAAATTCCTCAGCAGGTTCCCGGTTTGAAACTGACCAATCATGTGCAATTCAACCGCTCTGAACTCAAGGATTATGCCTATGTCTCCGGAGGGCCCTATATGAATGAGCGTGAACTGAAGGGACAGGTGAAAGCAGGTAATTGTCAATTGCTTACACAGAGTGCATTGCCGGATCCGGCCTATTATTGTGCCAATATGCTGTATGAGATCCTGAAGAAAAATGGAATTTCAGTGAGGGATTCTTCAACCACAACGAGGCGACTGAAGCTGTCCGGAAAAAAAACGAAAAAGGAGAGGATAACTTTTTATACTACTTATTCTCCTTCCCTTGACCGGATCGTCTGGTATACCAATACCGTAAGTCAGAATTTTTATACGGAGAATCTGCTCAGGACACTTTCTCTTTATGAGCATGGTTATGGGAGTACGCCCGGTGGGGTAAATGTAGTACGGGATTTTATGGATGAGCAGGAGATTGATCCCGGGGGATTTTATATGGCAGATGGAAGCGGGGTGTCGAGGTTTGACGGAATAACGCCTGAGCAATTGGTGGGACTGCTTCATGCGTTTACCCGAGACAGCATGTCGTTTAAATCATTTTACAATTCATTGCCTGCATTTGAAAATTCAATACGGTACAAAGGTGGCTATATGACACGTGTGCTGAGTTATGCCGGTTATGTGACTACTGCGGGCGGAAAGCGTCTGAGTTTTGCCTTGCTTGCTAATAACCACAGTTACAGCGTGATCGGAATGAAAAATGAACTGGATATTATTATGCGCATGTTAACGGAATTGGATTGATCTTAAAAAAGGTTTACTTGAGACGGATTACGGTTCTGATTTTTTTTTGTTTTTGCCTTTTGACCGCCTGTAAGAATACTAATTCGGATTCGGGTGCCGGTAAGAAAACTGAAATTTCAAATGCATCGGTTGCCGGAGCGCTCACCGCATTTTTTCATAAGCAAAAAACCGGTGCTTCTGATTCTGAATTGCCGGCCTGCATTGACAGAGATACACTTGTTGCGGCTTCGGAAGTTTACAGGATTTATTCCCTGTTTAAATTTCAACCGATCTGGACCGACATGGGGAGACTTAATCCTTTGGGTGATAGTCTTTACAGACTGATAAAAGGTTGTAGCAATTCGGGTTTAATTCCAAGGGATTATTACCTGGGGGAACTGGATTCACTGTTTAGGACTTCCGAAAAAAGAAATACCCCTTTTTGGGCCTTTAGCAGACGTGAAGATTTTATGAAGAAGGAAGGACGAATTTTGGGCGGAGGAGAAGTTAGTTCGGTTTTGAGGGTTGAACTTTTAATGACGGATGGGCTTTTTAAACTTGCCGTACATCTGAATCAGGGCAGACTGGATCAGGATAGCTTACGGTCTGTATGGAAAATCAAACAGGTGGGAGGGGACCTGGTTTCGATTTTAGGGTATGCGATCCGTCAGAATAAATTAGAGGCCAGCCTGGATTCGCTGGAGCCCCATTCAGACCAGTACAGGTTGCTGAAGGATGCTTTGAATAAGTTCAGAACCGAGTTTGAAAAAAGTGAGTGGGATAGTCTTCCGCCGATTGAAAAGGATACGGTGACATTTTATAAATTACTTGCCGGACGTTTGCAGAGCAGCCACTTTCTGGATTCCGTATCAACGGAAAAAATAATAGATAAAATTTTGCAGCGATCGGACAAGGCGCTGATACCGGAGCTGGAAAAAATGCTTGCTCCGGGTTTAAAAAAGTTTCAACTTCAGCATGGTTTGAATGACGATGGGAAAACAGGGAAGTTTACGTATGCAGCTCTGAATGTTTCGAAGCAGGAGCAAATACGGGCTTTGGAAATGAATATGGAGCGATGGCGCTGGGAGAGCAATCCGGGGAAACGTTATTTGTGGGTAAATATTCCTTCTTTTCAATTGAAGGTTTTGAATGATGATACGGTTTATACCGAGGCTAAGGTTATAACCGGTAATCCGACGCATCCAAGTCCTGTACTGAAAAGTTTGATCACGTATTTTATTATTTATCCGTACTGGAACGTTCCTTATAAAATTGCATCCGAAGAAATTTTGCCCCGAATCAAATGGGATACGGCTTATCTGCGGTTAAATCATTTTGACGTTTTGGACTGGAACAATAAAGTAACGGATCCTTCGGCGATTAACTGGTCGAAATACAACAAAACGAATCTTCCGTATAAATTCAGACAGCAGGACGGCGAGGACAATTCACTGGGGGTTATCAAATTTATGTTTTCGAATCCTTTCGGGGTGTATCTGCACGATACCAATTCGAAACGGCTTTTCGGAAAGGAAGTCAGGGCCCTGAGCCACGGCTGCATCCGCATGCAGAATCCATGGGTTCTGGCGGATTTTCTGATTAAGGAGGATAAGCACCTTACAACCGATTCGTTGTTTACCTATTACGAAAAGGAAGAGCGTAAGACCATTGCCCTGAGAAAACCGCTGCCGGTTTATATCAGGTATTTTACCTGTGAAGTGGAAGCAAAAGACAAGTTGTATTTCTATACGGATATTTACGGGAAGGATCAGCAGATGATCCGGGCCATTTACTAAATTACCGCATTCGCCATGGCGACGATGTCCCTGACTTCAAAAATTGTTTTTGACGATTCCTGGCTGACCGTATTGATCATTCCCAGGCCCAGTTCTTTAAGCAGGCAGGCCGATCCGGGGAAGAGCAGTTTTAATAAGGGGTACATCCAGCTGATATAGGTATAGGTCTTCAGTGTGTTTTTCAGTCCTTTGGTGGGTTGCATGTATCCGGGACGAAACAGGTAAACTTTTTTAAACGGCAGGCGCTGCAATTGATTTTCAGTCTTGCCTTTTACCCTGGCCCACATCATCCTGCCTTTTTCGGTGCTGTCGGTTGAAGCACCTGAAATGTAACAAAAGCTCATCCGGGGATTCAGGCGGGAAAGGGTTTCTGCTATGTGAACGGTCAGCTCATAGGTCAGGTGATAATACTCAGCTTCTTTCATCCCGACCGAAGAAACACCCAGGCAGAAAAAGCAGGCGTTGTATCCGCTGAGCTGGCTTTCGATCGCAGCTAAATTAAAAAAATCGGAATGAATGATTTCTTTTAATTTCGGGTGAACAACTCCGCAGGGTTTTCGGTTAATAACCAGAATCTGTTCAACATTCGGGTGCAGAAGGCATTCGTGCAAGACTCCTTCGCCCACCATACCAGTGGAGCCGGTAAGGATAGCTCTGATTCCGGTTGTCATGCGTCAGCGAAGGACCTCCACAAATCCATGTCCCTGTTTCTGGGTTCCATCCACGCAAGTGGCGGACAGAATATAGTAATAGGTGCCCACAGGAGCTATCTGTTCACCATAGGTTCGTCCATCCCAACCGGAGTTGATGGCATTGTAGGAATAAATTTCCATACCCCAGCGGTTGAAGAGTGTACAGGTGAGGGTTTGCAAACCGGTGTTTTTGAAGGTGAAGATGTCGTTGATTCCGTCATTGTTGGGTGTGAATACATTGGGAATGCTGTCCGACAGGTGGCAGGCCTGATTCACCTCGAAGCAATTGATAGTGGTATCCAGGCAGGTGTTGTCAAAGGCCACCAGCAGGACGCAGTATTTTCCGCTGTCCTGGAAGGTATGGCTGGCATCCATGGTCGTTGCAAGACTGTCCGTTGAGTGCGGATCATTAAATCTCCAGACGTAATTGCTTGCGCCCGTACTGGTGTTGGTGAAATTTACCTGGATTCCTGCCACAACCGGGGAGGGCGCATAGGTGTACATCGCCTTTGGTTTTGCAAGCACGGTGATCATGTCCGGACTGGCAGTGGTCGCACTGCAACCGTTTGCATCGGTGCAACTGAAACTTACGGTGTAAACTCCCGGCGTCTTGTAACAATGGTTGGGCGTCAGACCGGCTGTGTTACTGCTGTCTCCGTCACCGAAATTCCAATTGGTAGTGGAGCAGGAAATCGACGGAGTACCTGTGAAGTTTACGCAGAAAGGAACTCCGCATCCGGCTGCTGCACCGGATGTCATACTGACATTGGGCAGGGGATTTACAGTGACCGGAATAACGGCCGTCACAGGTGGTGAACAATTGTCGGTTATGGTTACGGTGTAGCTTGTGTTGATTGTGGGACTGACAGGCCAGGGGCTTCCCGTGAAGCCTCCGCCCGTTGAGGCAGCCCAATTGTAGGTGTAAGGTCCGCCGTTACCACCGCTTCCGACAGCGGTCAGGTTGAGGGAAGATCCGCTGCAGACGCTCAGGCCACCTGTACTTGCGGTAAGACCCAGGGGAGGATCAACCGTTACGGTAATTGTTTGCATCGGAGAAGCGCAGCCCGTTGAATCGGTAGCTGAAACCGACCAGGTTGTAGTCGCAGTGGGACTTACCAGATTGGTGCTTCCGCTAAGTCCTCCGCTCCAGGAATACGTAAAGGGGGCCGTACCGCTGACCACATTGGCTGTAAGTGTTGCGGCCTGGCCTATGCAGATTGTCTGGGAACCGGTGACGGCAAGTACGCCGGCACCCGTATTTGAAACGCTGGTAACGGTAGTGGCCGTGCAGGAATTGCCATCTGTAATGGTTACGGTATAATTTCCTGCGGCCAGATTGCTTGCCGTGGGTCCTGTGGCCAGGTTGTTCCAGGTAAAGGCATAGGTTCCCGTTCCTCCCGAAGCGGAAGCTACCGCCACTCCATTAAGTGATCCGCAACTGGCCGGAGTAGACGTTACGGATGGTGTAATGACTGCGGGTTGGGTGAGGCTAACGCTGGTGATTGCCGTACATCCGTTGATATCAGTAATGGTTACGGAATAGGTTCCGGGACTTAAGCCTGTAACCAGGCCGCTGGCTCCCGGGGTGCCGCCGTTCCAGTTATAAATGTAACCAGGTGTACCACCCGTTGCGGCAGCCGTTGCCGTACCGTTACCTGCTCCAAAGCAGGTGATGTTCGCCGAAGCGGAAACCGTGGGAGCTATTGCAGTGGGGGCTGTGATTACAACCGTACTTGAACCCAGACAATTGTTGGCATCTGTAACGGAGATGGTATAGATACCCGCAGTCAGGCCTGAAGAAGAAGTAATTGTTGAACCTGTGCCTGATGGGCCTGTGCTCCAGGCCCAGGTTAATGTACCCGTTCCTCCGGTAACACTGGCAGATGCACTTCCTTCGTTGCTTAAATTACATTTTGCATTGGTCAGTTCTGTTGCCGTAACGACTGGTCCTCCTGCGTTGTTTACTGTTTCCACTGCCGACTGGGTGCAATTATGGGAATCTGTCACCGTAACAGTATAACTTCCTGCCAGCAGGTTTGTGACCGTAGCACCTGAGGGACCGGTGTTCCAGTTGTAGAAATATCCCGGAGTACCGCCTGTGGCTGAGGCTGAAACACTTCCGTTGGCTGTTCCGCAGCTGGCGTTGACTGAAGTTGGGTTTGGAGCCAGGGCGGCAGCGGGCTGGGAAACGATCTGGGTGCTGGATGCAGTGCAGCCGTTTGCATCAGTGACAACAACGGTATAGGTATTTGCGGTAAGATTGTTTGCCGTTGCTCCTGTGCCTCCCGAAGGGGACCAGCTGTAGGCATAATTAGGTGTTCCGCCTGAAGCCGAAACTGCGGCTTCTCCGTTATTTCCGCCAAAGCAGGATACCGCGGATGAGGACTGAATCAGTGCGCCTGGTCCTGCAGCGTTCTCAACAACAGCGGATGAAGTGGCCGTACATCCTTTACTGTCGGTAACCGTTACTACATAGGTATTGGCGGCGAGTGCGCTGACCGTTTGGCTTGCGGCTCCGCCCGGAGACCAGGCATAATGGTAACCTCCGCTTCCTCCACCCGGAATAACAGAAACACTGCCATCGCTCAGGTTGCAATTGGCCGTTACAGCAGAGGCTGAAGCGGTCACGGGATTTGGGAGAACAATACTGACGCTTGCGGTGGTGGTACACCCCAGATCGTCTGTAACGGTTATGGTATAGCTGCCTGCAGCCAATCCGCTCTCGGTCTGGCCGGTAGCTGCGGTAGTCCAGAGATAAGAGTAGCCTGGTGTTCCGCCGGCGGGGCTGACGCTGGCTGAACCTGTACCGTTTGAGCAATTGGGATCAACAGCGGTTGCCGAAGCCGAAACAGCTGAGGCGGGCTGGGTTATGGTAGCAGTTGAAGTAGCTGTTGCGCCGGCTCCATCGGTAACAGTAACGGTATAGGTTCCGTTTCCCAGTCCTGTTGCTACATTGACGTTCGAAGAAGAGGTTGCAGCAGAGCCGGAACTCCAGGAGTAGGTGTAGATGGGATTTCCGCCTGATGCAGTTACTGAAGCTGAACCTGTTGTAGTTCCAAAGCAGTTTACATTGGTGACAGGTGTCGCAGCAACTGTGAAGGGATTGACGGTGCAAATAGTGGTGGTGTCGGTTTGATTGGTATAGTCTGCTACGGTTATCGTCTGGGCGGCGGCAATGATCAGTCCTCTGTATTTATTGACAACCGGAGTGCGTACGGTAAGCGTAAACGGAGCAGAAGTAATAGGCCCGGTTGATTCATTGCATCCTGAAGTGTACAAGGTTTTATTCAGCTTGGCCATCATGAAGCCGTCGCTTGATCCCAAATGGTCAATGTTTCCCATCATAAAGTAAGTGCCCTTGGAATTTTGAAGCGGTGTGCCGCCTCCGATAAAAGTTGACCCGCCAATTGCTCCATAATCCCATCCGGCCTGGCCGATTGCTTTTGTAAAAGAAGAAATCACATTGCCATTGATGTCAATTTTATACATGAGTAAGCTACCGTTCGGAGGAGAGGTGGCCTCTCCCCCTACAATGTAGTTTCCGTCATTGGCATCCACCGAAAGCCTGTCGCTTGAAGAAAGTATGGCTCCGGAATAGGTATTGCACCACATCGTTGCTCCGGTGGCTGCATTTATACGCATGATGAAATTGGTATTGGCCGCATAGGAAATGCCAATAGCAATATAGTTTCCGCCTGCATCCTGAATGATGTCGTTGATTACTTCATATTGGCAGGTTCCCGGATTACTGTAGGTATGCGCAAAGTTTACGTTACCGTTAAAATCGGTCGACAGGATAAAGCCCATCTGACGAAGATTGTTACAGGAACTGGTATAACTGGTATTGGATTCGTTCCGGTAACCACAAAACACAAAGCCGGTGGAAGTAACAAGAAAAGTACTGACTGTCTCACTGGCCGTTGAATCGGAGGGATCAACACCTGCGCACAGGAAGGGAAAATCCAAAGAGAAACGCATGGTAAACGTTGTGTCAAGGGAAGCATCGGTCTTGATCAGCATAATGTCTTCTCCCGCCAGTCCCTGTTCTCCACCTGAGCCCGTTATATAACCACCGTTGCATTCGGCTACATTTTCCCCATACATATATCCTACAAAAGCATAAGCCCCTCCGCCTGCTGCGGGCAAGGGCTTGTTGCAATTTAATTGATTGTAACCGAATATCGAGGGAGAAAAGGTTTTTGCAGTCAGGATATTTCCGTGTGCGTCCATAACTGCACCCCAGCTTGCGGGTTCAGAACAACCTGTACCGCAACCTGTAGCAGTCAATCCGACCGTCTTTCCGCAAAGAAGATAATTTGACCCGGTGGGGTAGATGTCAAAAGTCTGAAACTGATAGAGGTCATTCGCATCTTCAAGGTCCTTTAACCAGATCAGTTTTCCCGAAGTGTCCAGTTTTGTAACTACGCTGGTCGTAACATCGCCTGAAAGCCAGGCTCCACCGAGCCCCACAATTGTATCATTGTTCATTCTGAAATTAGTAACCTCAGGATAGTTGTAAAACGGTGGGTTTTGATTTAAAAGATAGGTTTTTTCAAAACCGATCTGTGCAAATCCAAGAGACTGAAACAGGCACAGGATTGCAACGAATCGCAGGGTCGCCAACAGGTACTTTTTTCTCATATCAGGTACTTTTTACTTAACCAATAAATATAGCAAAATTCAGGTATAAAAACAAGGATTTTAGTGCTATTGTGCTAACGGAGCAGCTCAATAAAGCCGTGGGCTTCTTTTTTTATTCCGTTTGCGCATGTTGCTTTTAGTATGTAATAATAGGTGCCTGCCGTAGCCTCTCCCCCGGACGAAATATGCCCGTCCCAGAAATCGTTAATCCCATTGAAGGAGGCGATTGGGGTTCCCCAACGGTTGTAAATTTCACAGGTTAACGAAGTCATTGCGCTGCTTCCGGGGCTGAACACATCATTGATACCGTCTCCGTTTGGCGTAAATACATTGGGGATGCTGTCTGACAATTCACAGGTGGGATGGATTTCGAGGCATTTGACAAGTGTATCGGTGCAGGATCCGGGGGAGAGGACGATGAGCTGAATGCAGTATTTTCCGGAGTCTTTAAACGTGTGAACAGGATTGTTCAGGGCAGAGGTGCTGTCGGGTCCGGAATGGGGATCGTTGAAGTTCCACAGGCTGGTACTGCCGGAGCTGCCTAAATCCGTGAAACTAACCGGGCTGTTTTGGTTGATGGCGGCCGGGTTGTAACTGAAATTTGCAACCGGTTTCGGGTATACGTTAATCATGTCGGTTGCGATTGTGGATGAAGTGCATCCGTTTGAATCGGTGCAGCTGAAGCGGACGGTAAAGTTTCCTGTTGTTGCATAACAGTGTCTGGGGGTATTCGTTTCGGCAGAATCACCGTCTCCGAAATTCCATTGGGCGGAGGCACATGCAGCGGAAGTGATGCCACTGAATTTTATGCAAAGCGGGATGCCACATCCTGAGGAACTGTCTGAAGTCATACTCAGTTTGGGCAGGGGGGTGACCTTGACCGTTACCGATTGAGGGACTGACGAACACCCGGCCGAATCCATAACGGAAACCTGATAGGTGGTTGTACTGTCAGGTTTTACATTTTGAGTAGGACCGGCAAGACCTCCTGTCCAGGAATAGGTGTAGGGCAGGGATCCACCGCTTGCGCTTGCAGATAAAGTTGCCGTAGCCCCGCTGCAAATGGAAACGGATGGAGATGGAAGGCTAAGCGTAGCTGAGCCCAGACTGCGGATCGTAATTATTTTTACTGCGCTTAGCGGGTAGCTGCAGGATGCGTCGGTAACGGTGAGGGTATAGGTTCCCGGAGCGAGTGAGGAAATCTGAACGGATGAATCGGGCATAGGGCCGCTTAGCGAAGTGGCGCCGTTGGTCCATTGGTAAGCGTATGGACTCAGGCCACCGCTTGCGGTGGCCGTAGCGGAACCGTTGGCATTGTTGCAACGGGCCGGAGTAATGGAGGAAATAATCGTGAGTGTGTCGCAAGGTAGTGCAGACAGGGTGCTCAGGAAATTCAATCCAACTACATAAAGCAGCTGTTTTGATCTGTCGAGCGCAATGCCGTATACATTTCCAGGTACTGCTGTGGCCGACAGCGCAGTGAAAGAAGTTCCGTTAAAATTAAAGGTGTGCACGAAGCCTTGTCCGCCTACATAAATATTGTTGCAATTGTCTGCAGCTATGCCTTCGTTCTTGTAGATGGGATTGCTTTGACTTCCACCGCAGGTGTAGAGGGCCGAAACAGTTGTGCTTGCCAGCAGGGCGCCTGTAGTCTTGTTTCTGGCTTCGAGGTTTTGTCCGTCGAAGAAAAATAAATAGCCGGCGTTGACTTCCATTACGTTCAGGCGGTTGCACCCCATCACGGAGTCGGGCAGACCGGAGAGTTCACCGAATAAACAGGAGGTTCTTTGCTGTGACCAGGCAAATCCGGAATAGGGTGATGTCGATTTAAAAATCGTATTGTTTACGGTCGGGGATAAGTTGGAGGTAAAATAGGAATACATATCGCCCGAGTCATCTAATCGCATGCAGGCCATGTCGTTATTGGCGGTGGTACAGGCGTCAAAATCATTTCCTGTAAAAACACCGCTCATGGTCGTGTCTGTAATTCTAAGACAGGTTGAATTGCCGCTGAGGTAACCTCCACCGCCGACTAGCAAAACGTTGGAGCATTTGTTGTTGCAGATGACCCAGCCTTCGTAATTGAGTGTTCCCGGCCAGGAGACAGCGCTTAGCAGTAAACCATCCGTACTTATTTTATCCAACAGTCCGGGATTTCTCACACCGGAAGCGATAAAAACGCTTCCGGACGGAAGGACATAGAATTTTGAATAGTATTGACTGATGGGGGACATGTTGAGGGTCCATAAAAATGTTCCCGTTGAGGAATATTTACTGATCTGGGGGTAACCTCCATTGAGAAAGTCAATGTAAACATTCCCCTGGCGGTCATAGTCTACGTCGTAGGGGCCGGCACCACCGAATAAGTTGGGGGCTGTGGTCCAGGGGTCAATGATCAGGGTTTGATTTTGATTCTGGGGTTTAGAGGTCTCTTTTGGGTTTTTGCCGAAGACGAAGAAGACGGTGTTGCGCCGGATTTCAAAGGATAAAGAAATGGGCTGGCCGTCTGCGTAAAAACTTAGCGGAGCATGATCGGTGATGTTGCCCGCCGGGGTCTGAATCCGTAAATTACCTTCGGCATCCAGTTTCAGATTTTTGACGTCGCCTGAATACTGTATTTTCAGGTGATTTACATTGGCGCCGGGATGAAGAATAATGCTGTACTTAATACCGCCGCAGCCTGTATGTTCAGGCTGTTTCCCGTCAGGGATAGTGTATTCGACGTCTATGTTTGGGTACAAATCTTTGTAAATAAGTTTTTTGTAGCCTTTGGCTTTTAAGTTTCGGAAGCCTTCTGTCGTATAGGTGTAATAGCCCGGGGCTTCCTCTTCTGCCAGCAGCTTTGCATTCGGGTTGGAGCCCTGCCAGGTCATTTTAATCAGATAGGTTTCTGTTTTGCGATTTTCTTCTTCTTCTTCTTCTTCTTCTTCTTCTCTGTTCTCTTTTTTTTCCCCTAATGGCTTATCGCTAATGGCTAATCGCTTGTCTAACTTCCAAACATAGCCCCGGGCGGTGAAAAATACTTTTTCATTGCTGTTTACTACATACTCGGATTTCCCGGGAAATTGGCCGTAGTTTTTTACAAAGACGGCAGTTTGGCCTGGGTTCAAAACAGTCCACGGGGTCTGCGCATGTCCACGCGCAACGGCCTGCGCAAAGCCCCATGGAATTGCAAGGAGAAGAACTAAATATCGCTTACTGTAAAACAATCTGTGCGGGATACATTTTGCCCTTGTCGTCGGTAATCTTTACGTAATAGACAGCTTTGCTGTAGTTGCTCAGGTCGATCTGTTTCATAAGCGGCCCCTGAGCTGTCTCCAGGGCCTGATGAGCGATCACCTGTCCGAGCGAATTGTATAAATCGATCTGTGTCACATGGCTATTCTGATCCAAGGCGAGGCGGAGGTTAATCAATCCGTTTGATGGGTTCGGATAAGCCTGCAGCGTGGGACCTTGATTCGAAGGTGATTTGGATTGCGCTATACCGGTAGTACCTGGATTGAGCAGACCCATTTCAATTCCGTTTCCGAAACTTCCGACCCAGACTTCATTCGCATTGTAGGGATTGAAATAAACCCGGTTGGGCTGGACGAATGGGAATTGCTGAAGCAGGTTAAAAACGGGCATGGTGGCTTCGGCATCAGAAGTGAAATACAAGCCTCCGGGCTGGGCTGTCATGTAGGCTGCTCCTTTGTTGACCGGATCGAAGGTAATGGAAAAAACAGCTGTTGTATCCCCAACATTCTGGTTGTTTACATTGACCAGTTTTGTCCAGTTGCTTCCGCGATTCGTGGTACGGTAGAGGCCGCCTTTGTTGTTTGCATTTCCGCCCCAGCCACTGAATACACAGGCGAACCAGGTATTTTCAGTAGCGTCGTTGGGATCGACGACAACGTCGATTGTCCAGTACTGCATACCGGGATCACTCACATCGGTCCAGGAAGTGCCCTGATTGGTGCTCATAAATACGCCGGAACTCGCTGTGAAATCTCCAGAAGAATTTCTGCGGCCTGAAAAACTGGTGATCAGGGTTCCGTCACTCAGCACTTTAATGTCCAGGGGGTGACCCTGTGTGCGCGGAGGTGCAGTACAAAGCGTCCAGGTTGCAGAAGCTCCGTCCTGAATGTTGTTACTGACATAAATTCCGCCGGGGCTGGTCGATCCGCTTGCGTTGATAACCGAAGCATACATGCGGTTAGGGGCTGTTGGATCAAGGGCGAGCCAGATTACCGGGGTGCCGAAATTGTACATGGTCTGAAATGTTTTTCCGGTATCGGTGGAAAAAATGATGGCTCCTCCCTGGTCGTCAATGCGGCTGTCCTGAAGGTAGGTGCTGGCATACATATCGTGTACGTTGGAGGTGGCTTCGTAAAGTATACCGCTGGCCGGATTTTTAAGGAAATAATAAACGACGTTCCAGGAATTATCGAGCGCCAGGTTGTGGGCCCAGGTATTTCCTCCGTTGGTGCTGCGTGCGCAGCATACATCTGAAAATCCTGAAAACATATGCAGGGAGTCGTACCAGGAAATGTTCCAGCAGGAGGTATTTTCGAGCCCGTTGGTCGGATAAAATAATCCGTCGGGTGTGAGTTGATTATCAGGATTTACATTCGCTGCCGGAACATATATGGCTTGCCAGGTAGCACCTCCGTTGCTTGTTTTGTGTGCAAACCCTTCGTCGCTGACTACAACGGTCATGCTGTCGGCGTTACTGACGGTGAGGCCGAACATCTGTGTAGGCCAGTACCAGGGGAAATCCCCTCCGTCTCCGCAGTAGCCGGTCTGAATATTCTGGTTGGTGGTGGTATTGAAAACGTAGGTCCAGTTTGCGCCTGCATTGCTTGTTTTGAGTACCATGGGCGTGCCGGATCCGGTGCCGCCGGCGAGATAAGCAAGGCCGATATTACTGCTGTTCATACTTACGAAATAGGGACCGTCACCCGAATTGATACCGGTTGTTTTCTGAACCCAGGTTCCCGGGTAATCGAGCGAGTAGACGCTTACATAGTTTCCGTAAGTTTCGGGACTGTTGGGGACATTGACATCTCCGCTTCCCTGGGTCACGCAAAAAAAGCGGGTTGTGCTGCCTGATTTCGCTCCTGCAAAGGAAACGATGTCCTGGCTTGTTATGCCGGGTTCTGAAAGCGCGGACCAGTTGCTGCCTGAGTTGGTGGAAACAAGGAGTCCGGCCTGGGTACAAACGTAAATGTTGGCTCCGTCAAAAAAAGTACCGGCAATGTAGGCTCCGTTTCCGGTAGCATCGGTATAAAATGTTTTAAAAGTAGAGCCACCGTTGCCGGAAAAGTACAGATTGCTGGAGTCGCCGGTAACGCTTGTGGCGGATATGATCAGCTGACTTGCATTCTGCGGATTGGCTACCAGATAATTTACACCATTACCCGCTGAAGGATCTGTGGCCAGGGGAGCCCAGGTTGTTCCGTCGTCGGTGCTTACAATGGGGTAACTTACTTCAGTGGTTAAGTTCTGACGGATGCAGTATAGCTTATTGGCTGTGTTGGTGAACTGGATTTGCGACGCCATACCGCTTGATACCAGATAGGTAAAATTCACTACGGTCCAGGAATTTCCGCCATCCATGGAGTGATACATATCGGACATGTCGGTTGTCAGGAACAGTTCATTGTTGTTCGCTGGATTTACCGCGGGGCAATAAAAGGCGCCGCCTCCTCCGATTCCATGGGCCGAAAATTTTGCGGGTTGTGCCTGGATCAGGACGCCGTAGATCAGAGACAAGGTTAGAAGCAGAGGCTTCGGATGTCTGAGCAGTAGGGTAAGTATTGTCTTCATGGTTTTGGGATTGGTTAGATTTTTGGGATTGGTCGGATTTAAGGTAAAGTTCTTTTCAGAGGAAAGCAAGTTGAAAAAGGAGTATTACTTAAAAGTCGGAAGGGGAAGGTGGAAGGAATGATATAGGTGGAAGGCTAGAATATCTTCCGTTCCACGGCATAAATCAGCTTCAATTCCTTCAATTCCTTCAAATCCGTACTATCCACTTTCACTTTTAACCGGATCGGATTCATCAGTTTTTTGCGCCCGTCAGGGGCCAGACACATGATGTTGTGAAAATAAATGTCATTGTACCTGCACTGAAAGTGCAACAGTTTGTTTTTCATCTTTGAAATTGCTGATTTCAATCTATAATAAATTTCTCACGGCCTCTTATTGTCCCGTCTTTGCCGGAGACCCTATAGTAGTAAAGCCCCTGGGCCGGATGGGGTAGTGTGATGGGAAGGGTGTTTTGCGAGCCGGTAAAGCGAGCGATTAATTTACCAAGTGTATTGTAAACTTCGACAACATAAACGGACCCGGATTCGAAATTTTTGTTTTCAAGCGTGAAGGAGCCGTTGTTGGGGTTGGGGAAAAGTGAGAAAGAGGGGGTTGGAACTGGAGTACTGACTGCTGAGGCGATTCCTGTGGGAATGGTTTCGCTGACGGTATCGACCTGAAAAATGGCGCAGGGCATTTCTTTGCCGTTAACGGTTCTGCTGATGGGGGCTCTTGCAGAGGAGGAGGTGTTTCGGCTCAGCAGCAGGGTGTCAGTGTTGAAAATTGTGCTGATGGTGGAGGTACTGCTGTTGCCGGATAATTTAAAGGTCATGGCGCCAACCTGATTGAGCAAGGTGCTGAAGTCACCCGGGTTGATGCAATTTGCTGCGGTTATAAAAACAGAAAACTTTAAGAGGTTTTGTTTCATGGAGACCGGAACTCCGTTGTAATGATAGGCCGTAAATCTCAGGGCCCCATTGGCCATGCCGGTGCTGTCCATCTGAAGATAACAACCGGCGGCCTTGCCGTCAAGGCTGTCAATTTCCAGGATACGGAAAACAACGGCAGCCTGCCCGGCTTTTGTCCCAATGGTGGAATTGGACGGAATCGCTTTTTGAAAGAGAGCGGAAGTTGAGATGAGTTGGCCGTTGCAGATAATGGTATCGGCGTCTTTGGGGATCAGGATATTGGTTGCGAAGGAAGAAACCTTGTTGGGGAAGTCGGGTTGCATAGCCAATGAAACCAGCAGATTTCCTTTATCCTGGACACAGGCCGGGAAGAGGGCCTGGTGGCTGGGTTTGGATTCATTGCCAAAGGCAGTTTCGATACTACCGTAGGGGGAATTAAAGGTGTCGGGAACGATGCAGATGTCGGGAAATTTTTTCTTATTGTTGAATATGACATTGATGAGTTTGTCGTCGAAAAAGGCCTGGGCGTAATTCTGACTGGTGCTTCCGATTGCGAAATTTGTTGTCACATAATTATAACGGCAGGAAGCCGAAGAGCTGTCGGAAGTTGACAAAACAACGCGTGCGGGAATCTGGGAAAGGTTAAGAATGGAGGCAGGCGGAATATAACCGCCTGCGGCTTTGGCTGAGACAAGCACGTGAATGCGTTCAATGGCGGGGTTGGTTATGGTATTGGTATCGGTATCGAGTCCTTCGATATAGCAATTGGTGTTAACCGCGCCCCCTCCGTCGAGAAAATTGTAATCCCTGCTGTGAGGTCCTGAGATGGAGTTGTTGGCACTTGGGAAATAGTTGGCTGAAATGTCCTGCCAGTAACGCTCCAGCCAGGGAGGGAATTTGACGGAGTAGTTGGTGTCTGTGATAAAAATGGTTGCGTAATTGAGAGGGGTGAGGTCTTCGTTGTAATAGGTGGGGGCATCGTACTCCGCGATGCCGTAGGCGTTGGTATAATTGATCCAGTTGTTGACCAGGTTTTTCGCATACTTTCCCGCAGAGGAATCTCTCAGCAGCTGGGAAATGAGAAAGGTGTTTACCGTTTTTTTCAGGTAAATATTGGTATAGGAAACGTCAACGACGTTGCGCACCAATTCGGTGATGCTGGCTTCTAGGTGTGGAAGCATGTATGCTTTGAATGCTGCTGAAAGGGAATCTCCGCACTGGTAGTACAGCGGTGCAATTGCTTCGGTCCCGAATTCAATGGCATTCGAGTCGAGTATGCCCGGATCGAGAATGGCCCATTTCAATAGTCCGTATGTAGGGCTGGTGCTTACGGTGTCCTGCATATCGAACACCTTGTGAAAATAGGCCTCGGCTCTTGAATAATTACCGTTGATAACCGCTTCGGCCAGGGCTCCGTTGGTTAAATAATTGCATTCAATGTTGTTGGTGGGAACCAGGGTCTGGCTGTACAAGGTGTCCAGGGCAATTTTGAGCTGGTTCTGGAGCTGGGCGATGCGAAGGGAGCGTTGTGAAAGGGCGATAAGTGGTAAAAAAATTACTAAAATGAAAACGCATTTTTTCATGACATAAAAGTAAGAGAATTCATTTCTTGCCGCTCTACAACAAGTTTTTTGGTTTGAATACCGGAGGATGAAACAAATTGCATAAAAATATTTTCGTTATATTTAATATTGTAATCATTAAAAAGTATATTATTTATGGATTATAATCTTATAATTAGTATATTTGTATTAATCTATGATCAAAAGAATAGTATATCGGAAAATTACAGAACAACTTTTTAAAGGTAAAGCTATTGTCATTTTGGGGGCAAGGCAGGTAGGGAAAACGACTCTTTTGGAGGAGCTTCAAAAAAACGTAGACGGGACATTGCTTTTCTTAAATGCTGATGAGCCTGATGTGCGATCGCGTTTAACGGACGTTACTTCTTCTCAGCTTAAGCAGGTAATCGGAGACCATAAGCTGGTGGTGATTGATGAAGCTCAGCGCATCAAAAACATCGGACTTACGCTTAAACTAATTACAGATCAGATCAAACATGTTCAGGTAATTGCTACCGGATCATCTGCCTTTGAACTTTCAAATCAAATTAACGAACCGCTTACCGGACGGAAGTATGAATACCAACTATTCCCGGTTTCTGTGGAGGAAATGACAGGCTATCATGGCAGGATGGAAGAAAAAAGAATGCTTGAAACACGGCTCATCTACGGAATGTATCCCGAAGTGATGACAAACGCAGGAAAGGAAAGAAAAACGCTTGAAACCCTTACCGGGAGTTACCTGTATAAAGATATTTTTTCTTTTCAGGAAATCCGAAGACCAGAAGTTGTTGAAAAACTTCTGCAAGCTCTTGCATTACAGGTTTGCAATGAGGTTTCCTATAATGAGCTGGCCCGATTAATATCTGCAGATCCTGTTACAGTTGAGCGTTATATTGGTTTGCTCGAACAGGCATTCGTGATTTTCAGACTGTATTCACTGAGCAGAAATAATCGCAACGAGCTGAAAAAAAGCCGAAAAGTTTATTTTTATGATAACGGAATACGGAACGCACTAATAGCCAATTTTAATCCTTTATCATTGCGACAGGATACCGGCGCACTTTGGGAAAATTTTATGGTTAGTGAACGCATGAAATACGTCCACTATAATGATATTTACTGTAATCGGTTCTTTTGGCGTACCCTGCAACAGCAGGAAATTGATTATGTAGAAGAGCGGGAAGGGAAATTATTTGCATTTGAATTTAAGTGGAATAAAAAGGCGAAAGCAAAGTTCCCTAAAACATTTGCTGCGAGTTACCCGAAAGCAGAAACCCAACTGATTACACCGGAAAATTATGAAGCGTTTGTTGCCTGAGAAATGACGCTATTTCTTCGCCTCCGTATTGAGTAATTCTTCCAGTATTTTTAAACGGCTATTGAATTCTACCCGCATTTTATCCAGGTCCATTTGCTGATTTTTAATAAGTATTTGCTGCTCTTTAAATCCTTCAATTAAAACAGCTGTTAATTTCGGGTAATCTACCGATTTAATGCTGTCCATCCCTATGGTGACCAGTTCGGGTAATACCTTTTCCACTTCCTGTGCTATCACCCCTACTTGTCGGTTTTTGTCCGTTGAATTTTTCCAGTAATAATAATAGCCATTCAGGTGGTCAATCATTTCGGAGGCATTCGAAATTTTACTGATCCCTGTTTTCAAACGAATGTCTGAAAACGTATTCCAGGCGTTTGCAATAGCAGAAGTACCATCCCCGCTGCTTCCTACCTGTAATTTATAACCGGGGTTTGTGTTACCTATTCCCACATTTCCTCCGAAATAATTCATTTGATTGCCGGCGCAATATACGCCATAGGCCGTTGTTGCATTGGAAGAAAGGTCAGTTACATACAAACCATAGGCATTTCCCAAAGTTGCCCCGACATAAAATCCGGAAGTTGGTTCTGTTGAAGTAACATATTGTCCGTAAGCATTTAATGCATTACCCGATAATGTAGTATATGCTCCATAGATATTGTAGGTTTGAGCTCCGACGAAAACAAAACTACCTATGTTGTTATACGATCCGTAGATATTAGCAATCATTGCTGATATTGCTTCGGTATTCACAAGGTTATTCAGCGTTCCATATAAGGCAGACATGGTGCTGTTAAACGGAAAAGGATTAAAGGTATTAACAACACCCGCCATTGAACCAATCGAGTGACCATTCTGATTAATCGATAATGTATTATGAAGACAATTGTAGCCACCTGAAGGATCATTCAAATTGTAATTTCCTGCATAGGTAAAAAGATACATTGCGTCATTGGTGCCACCGGCAGTCGGGGCAGGTGAATACGCACAATTAATTGCAGGACTATTGGCTGTCGTTGGAGCATAATACGTTATGGTAAGGGGGCAAGTCGGGTTGTAACTGTATTGCCCTACCCCAATAAAATTTTGCACGATCAAAGAATTGGAGGGAGCGGCGTATGTTCCGGCCCATCCTGAACCAATTGCGACACTCCCTGAAACATCCAGCATGTTTTTTGGGACAAACTGTGTGGTTCCTATCCCAACGGATTGGGAAAAAGAATTCATGAACAGGCTAACTGTGAAGAGAAAAGCAACAATTGTTTTCATGCGTACCCCCATTGGGACTAAATTAAGTCAAATAGTTTTAATCGCTATTACCTAAGCAGCGTTACATTCCCTTTACCGTTGAAGGTTTGCCCTGTTGATAGTGTACCGCTGAGGTAATAGACGTAGACAGCCGTATTCATGGGTGCACCTCTGAAGTTGCCGTCCCATCCTGAGTTCGCGTTGCTGGTCTGGAATACGAGTTCGCCCCATCGGTCGTAGATGTTGAGGGTGAAGCTCTGGATGCAGCTGTACTCAGCTATACGCAAAAAGAGCACGTCGTTTTGACCATCGTTGTTTGGAGAAAAGGCGGTGGGCATAAAGATGGAACTGGCAATGACCGATGAGTCGCAGGGAATGGGGGCTTTAACGATGACGATGATGCTGTCACTGGCTGAACAGTGATTGGCATCGGTAACGGTAACGGTGTAGGTTGTTGTTTTGGCCGGATCAGCTGCGGGGTTAAAGATATCAGGATTGGATATACCACTAGCCGGTGTCCACAGGTAAGTAAGCCCACCTGAGGCGACAAAGGATAGCGTCTGGCCGTAGCGAATGGTGGTGTCCTGGAAATTTACAGTGGCACTGATAGGCGCGAAGGCGGCAACTAAAGCCGCAGCGGTGGCTGTGCAACCGTATTTGTCGGTAAGAGTAACCGAATAGGAGCCAGGGGCCAGTCCTGTGACAGTAGCTTGGGAGCCGGAGACACCGGTATTGGAGGACCAGTTGTAGCTGAGCCCTGATTCGTTTGCGGTGATGGTTATGCTGCCTTCTGATTTGCCGGCGCATGTATTGACACTCTGAGCCGAATCGGTCAGCAACGCAGGGGAGGTTATGGTTACTGTTTGCGTTGCCGTGCAGGCGTTGGCGTCGGATAGCGTTACCGTATAGGTGGCTGCAGCTAATGCTGAGATCTGGAA
>JABDFU010000035.1:3691-25495 GCA_013286385.1 Bacteroidota bacterium | reverse complement strand
CAAAGTTTGCGAAGGGCTCCCGTTCTTAAGCCCCTGAACGAGCTGACGTATGGCTTCCGGCTGATCTCCGGTTGGAAAAAAATCAGAAACGATTGTAAAATCCATTCCTAAAGATAAGGAAAACTAATCCTTACCTTTGAATATGGAAAACTTTACGCCCCTGGCTGAACGGCTTCGTCCGTCTTCTCTGGACACGTATATCGGGCAGAAACATTTGGTGGGTACAGGCGCTGTACTGCGCAAAGCTCTGGAATCGGGTGTGCTGCCTTCTATGATTTTATGGGGCCCTCCGGGCGTGGGAAAAACAACCCTGGCCAATATTATTGCCCACCAGTTAAAGCGTCCGTTTTACAGTTTAAGTGCGATCAATTCCGGAGTGAAAGACATACGAGAGGTCATTGAAAAAGCCCAGCGCCAGGCTTTTTTCGGGACGAACATTCCAATAGTATTCATAGACGAAATTCACCGTTTCAGTAAATCCCAACAGGATTCTCTGCTTGGTGCTGTTGAAAAAGGTGTATTGACACTGATAGGAGCGACAACCGAAAATCCTTCTTTTGAAGTCATTTCAGCCTTGCTTTCGCGCTGCCAGACCTACATTCTTAAGCCGCTCGAAAAAGAAGACCTCCTTCAATTGCTGGATTCGGCTATCCATACCGATGAAGAATTAAAATTGAAAACCATTCGGCTTATTGAAAACGAAGCCTTGCTAAGGGTTGCCGGAGGAGACGCAAGAAAACTGCTGAATGTTCTGGAATTGGTGATTCACAGTGTTTCAGCTGAAACAACTGAAATCAGCAATGAATTGGTGATGTCTGTTGTACAGCAAAATATGGCCCTGTATGACAAAACCGGTGAACAGCATTACGATATTATTTCGGCATTTATCAAATCACTGAGGGGTAGCGACCCCAATGCAGCCGTTTATTGGCTGGCACGCATGATCGAAGGAGGCGAAGATCCTTTGTTCATTGCCCGGAGAATGCTGATTCTGGCGTCCGAGGATATCGGAAACGCCAATCCTACCGCTCTGGTCATGGCAAACAGTTGCTTTCAGGCCTTGTCCTCCATTGGATTCCCGGAAGGCCGGATAATTTTATCCCAATGCGCAACCTACCTGGCATCTTCTCCGAAAAGCAATGCTTCTTATACCGCCATTAACGATGCACAGGAACTGGTGAAGCAGACTGGTGATCTGCCCGTCCCCCTGCATCTTCGCAATGCTCCTACCCGCCTGATGAAGGATTTGGGTTATGGAGATGCGTACGAATATTCCCACAATTACGAAAACCATTTCAGTGCCCAGGAATACCTTCCGGAGGAACTGAAAAGCACAAAACTTTACGATCCGGGAAATACGGTCCGGGAGAGGGAGTTAAGGGATTTCCTGAAAAAAAGGTGGGCTGAGAAGTATGGGTATTAATTGTTTGCTAATTTCTCCATCACCTCGTTGCTAACCCCAGTAGTTGAATACCCTCCGTCGTGATACAGATTCTGCATGGTTACCATACGGGTCAGATCAGAAAACAAAGTAATACAATAATCCGCACAGGATTCGGCGCTGGCATTGCCCAAAGGAGAGATCGCATCTGCGTAAGTATAAAAATCACCAAAACCTTTTATTCCGCTTCCGGCGGTAGTTTTGGTCGGAGACTGCGAAACAGAATTGATGCGTATTTTTTTTGCCTTGCCATAATGGTAGCCGAAACTTCTTACAATAGATTCCAGCATGGCTTTTGCCTCCGCCATGTCGTTATAAAACGGATAGGTTCGCTGGGCGGCAATGTAAGAAAGCGCTACAACACTTGCCCACTCACTCAAAGCGTCCATTTTATAAGCCACGCTCAGCATTTTGTGCAGAGACATCGCTGAAATATCGATGCTTTTCATGTAAAAATCGTAGTTCAAGTCTGTGTAGGGAAGATTTTTTCGTACGTTGGGCGACATGCCTATGGAGTGAAGCACAAAATCTATTTTCCCTTCCAGAATTTCCTGTGATTTTGTAAACAGATTGGTCAGATCAGGAACCGAGGTAGCGTCTGCAGGAATAATTTCAGCTTTTATTTTAGCCGAAAGAACTTTAATTTCTCCCATACGCATGGCAATGGGAGCGTTGGTTAATACAATCTGAGCCCCATGCGCGTGGGCTTTTTCCGCAACTTTCCATGCAATTGAATTCGAATCCAACGCGCCTGAAATAATTCCTCTTTTCCCTTTAAGTAAGTTCATAGTTGATTCAGTTTAGTAGTACCTTCTGTTTACATAAAGGTATTGATTTTTTGGAATTGTATTTCTGGACTTAGGATTTAAGGAGCTCCTTTGCATTTTTCAGCGCTGCATCTGTAGGGTTCTGCGTGCTCAGCATTTTTGCAATCTCCACTACCCTTTCCTCTGCGTTCAGGTTTTTGATACGGGAGTAGGTTTTTTTGTTTTTCTCTTCCTTAAAGACAAAGAGATGATTGCTGCCTTTGCTTGCAATCTGGGGAAGATGGGTAATGGTAATAACCTGCATGGATTGAGCCATTTTATAAAGGATCAGACCCACTTTGTTGGCAACCTCTCCGCTAACCCCTGTATCGATTTCATCAAAGAGTATGGCCGGAAGCGAGGTGAGCTGGGCAATGAGCGCTTTCAGACTCAGCATCAGTCTTGACAATTCTCCGCCTGATGCGACTTTCTGCAATTCTTTTAAATCACCACCTTTGTTTGCCCTGAACAGGTAGCTGACTTTGTCAATTCCGGTACTGTTGAAGCGATTCGAGTCGAGCAACTGCTGCTGTATGGATAATTCGGCGTTAGGCATTCCCAGATCGGCCAGTGTTTTCCGGATCTCTTTTTCGATTTTCGGTATAGCAGCCGTTCTGTTTTTTGAAAGCTGACCGGCCTTTCCCCTCAGGGATTTTTCTTTCAGGGACAGCTCTTTTTTCCGTCTTTCTATTTCCCCTTCCAGGGAACTGATATCCTTCAGCTTCAGCTCCAGCCTATCACGGATTTCCAGAAGTTCCTCTATCTGCTTAACCTGATGCTTGTTTTGAAGCCGGCTCATTGTATCCAGCCTCAGGTTTACTTCTTCTATCCGTTTCGGGTTGTACTGTACCTGTTGCTCCACACTCTCCATCTCATTTGAAACATCTTTTAATTCGATATAGGCGCTGGTTATGCGGTCAAGTAGTTCCCGAATGGACGAATTGTACCGCGCCATGCCTGCTACGGCTGTTTTCACTTCGCTGAGTGTGCTTAACAGGTTGTTCTCTCCTCCGTCCAGCAGAAAATGGGACCTGGACAGATTTTTTTTGATTTCTTCAGCATTGGAAAGCAGTTGCAGTTCCTGTTCAAGAGCGGTTTGCTCCCCCGGCTTCAGCTGGGCCTCTTCCAGTTCGGCAAACTGAAAATTGAAATAATCCTGGTCTTTTTTGAACTGCGACTCCTTTTCAAGAAGTTCGGTCAGCAATTGTTGCTGATCCCTGAACGTTTTATAGGCTTCCAGATAACCTTCGGCATCCTGCTTTTGTCCTGCAAATACATCGAGTAATTCGAGCTGAAACGCGGAGTCATTCAGGGTGAAGGTTTCGTGCTGGGAATGAATATCGATCAGTTGTTCGGCAAATTCTTTAAGAATCGTTAAATTAACCGGCGTATCATTGATAAAGGCCCGGGATTTTCCGTCCGGACTTATTTCTCTTCTGACCAGCGTGTCTTCGGCAAAATCCAATTCGTTCAGTTTGAAAAAGGAACTCAGGGAAGTTTCCTTGATGCGAAATGTCGCTTCCACAATGCACTTTACGTTTTTGTCCTGCAGCGCGCCCGTATCGGCGCGCTTTCCGGTGACCAGAGAAAGGGCGCCCAGCAGTATCGACTTGCCGGCTCCTGTTTCGCCTGTAATGATCGTCAGCCCATCGGAAAACGAAATTTCCAACTGGTCGATCAGCGCATAATTTTTAATGGATAAATGCCTCAACATAAAAATTAAAATCCGTGTTCACTTACCAGATAAACCATTGCCGCCAAAGTTGCTGCACCCATCTCCAGTTCCCTCTTGTTTACGCTTTTGAAGGTGTCGTCGGCAGTATGATGGTAATCGAAATAACGTTGCGGATCGGGGTACAGCTCCATTAAGGGAACGCCCTGTTTTTCCAGCGGAGAAATATCACCTCCGCCCCCTTTGCCCGTAAAATCATACACCCCATAAGGCTCAAACAAGGGTTTCCATTTAAAAAGCTTTTTACGTTGTTCGGCAGAACCGCTAAAAGTAAACCCTCTTGGTGTAAAGCCTCCCCTGTCTGTTTCTATTGCAAGTACGTGTTGTTCCTTGTTTTTAGCTGCCAGTTCTCCATATTTCAATCCACCCCTCAGCCCGTTCTCCTCGTTGATAAAAGCAACGGCACGTATCGTAAATCTGGGTTTTATGCCAAGAGCCTTCAGAATCCTTATGACTTCTATGGATTGAACTACACCTGCGCCGTCATCCTGCGCCCCGTCTCCTGTTTCCCAGGAATCCAGGTGTCCTCCCACCACAATTATTTTTTCAGGATGTTCCCATCCTTTCAGTTCAGCGACCACATTGCAGGATTTTTCATCCGGCAAGGTCTGGCAGCTCATATTCAGGTAAAACTGTACAGGTTCAGCTGAGCTTTTCAGCAGACTGCTCAGCCGTTCGGCAGCCCATGTACTTATCGCACAGGCTGGAATTTTTTCCGGGATACTATCGAGGTATTGCATCGAGCCGGTATGGGGAACATCATTTATCAGGGTTGTCATCGACCGGCAAACAGTAGCTACAGCGCCGAATTTTGCTGCAATGCTGGGGCCTTTCCAGCGTTGGTCGACAGCTTTGCCGTAGGCATTGAAGGGGTCAATTTCAGAATTGTCGAAGGGTCGGTTAAAAAAAACGATTTTTCCCTTTATTTTTTCAGCGCCAAGCTTGTAAAGTTCGTCAACGCCCTGTACTTCGAGGACATCCGCAAGGATGCCCTCCCAGGGAGTTGCTACAGAACCTCCAAGAGCACAGATTTTAACGGCTTCGACCTCAAGCCTGCGATCTTTATCATCTGTCGATTTCGTACTTCTGATCTGTCCAATTTCTTTACCGCCTCTTACCCAATGGGGAACCAGGCACTCCTGCATAAAAACAGAATCCGCGCCCGAATTTTTCATGGTTCTGAAGGACCACTCGACTGCCTGTTGCGCCTGGGGAGATCCGGCCAGCCGTCCTCCGATTTTGTTACACAGGTAATCCAGGTTTGCATAACACTGTGCATGTTTCAGCGCCTCCGTATAAATTTTACGGAGCATTACCGAGTCTTGTTTTTGTCCGTAACAGAAGGTTCCTGCGAATGCCAATATCCCGATACTCCAGCTTTTCATAACCAATCAATAGTTTGCGTAAATGTATTTAATTATCTGAAATGCGGCAACGGGCAAAAGGATTAAAAAAACCGGGCAGCTCAGCAAAAGCCTGAGCTGCGCAGCAAGGAAAAATAAACTAAGTTGTATGCCCAGACCTGCGATTGGGGCAAACCGGAATGAAACCGGAGCCGATTTAATCAGCATTGAAAGAAGCAGAAGTGATATTCCTGCAGATGCACCAAAAAAAAGTTCCGGCCTGCTGAAAGTCCCCCGTGTAGCAGCCACTATTCCCAAACCAAACGGAATACTGATTCTGAAAAAAGGTGTCTGTCCGTAGAATTGCACGATTCGAAATTACGCATGCCAATGACATTCGATTTAGGTCTAAATACCACTAAACTGACTAATCTTCTTTGAGAAAATTCAAAACGGCCAGATCAACCAGGTGCACTCCGGTATAATAGAAATTGATGATGTCCCCATAGGAAATCCCCAATCGGGCCATGTGCATGGCCCCTTCCTGGCAAAGGCCGACGCCATGGCCGTATCCTCTTCCGTTCAGTACAATGCTGTCGCCCAGTTGCCGGATGGAAAAATAGGTAGACTTTAACTGCCAGTCTGACCGGATTGTTTTCAGCGGAATTTTGAATTCTTTTGAGGCAAAATAAAGTTCCCTGCCGTTGTACTGCGGAAAAGTCAGGGCCTGACGGCAGCTCAGACTGTCATCCACAGGGTATTTCTGTTTAAGAGAAAGGTAATTGATCCAATCCGAAGTGGCTATTGTTTTCTGCCAGTGGGCATTGGGCATGTGCAGGCAAAAAGTGTCTTTCACCGATCTGAGGTACGAAGCCGACAACGACCATACATCCTCTGAATTTACCGTCTGCCCCCCGCAATTCGAATGAAAGGTGGCTGAAATCAAATTCATATCATCGTCTACAATAACCAACCCCTTGGTGTCGAAAACCGCCTGAAGAATGATCGTATTTTCTGATTTTCCCTTGTACGATTGACAGTGGACAAGATCGCACAGATTAAAACTGTCGGCTTCGTGCTTGTGAATATTGCTCAGCGCATAGGTCCTGCAGAGTATGGACTGCAATTTATAGTATTCTGAGGTGCTGCCCGAACCCGCCTCCGATTCCACTACGCCGGCAATGTAGTTTTCAATCCCAACCCTGTTGATAAGTTTCAGCCCTCCCTGAGAAATGCGAACCTCCAGGTCGTTGTCGTAAACTTTAACTTTTATTTCAGGGGCTATACTTTTCAGCTTAAAACTTCCTTCCTTCAACTGAGCCTCAAACAGCACCCGGGCACATTTTCCGAAATCTTTCTCAAATGATTTTACCCGGACAGAATCTCCTTCGACAGTAAGCTGATAAACCCCTGGGTTGTTTTCGGAGCTGATCTGGCAGGTATCCATCCTCAACTTATAGTCTCCGGCCAAAGGAGTGAAAAGAATCCGGCTCAGGGTCAGATCGCTCAGAAGTCTTATTTTAAGTTTTTGGGCATAGCTGCCTGCCTGTATGCAAACGAAGACGACCAGCAGTAATGGATACTTTTTCAACGTTGAAGAAACCGATAGATAGACTCTGCTGCTTTCCGGGATGCACCGCTTCCTCCCAACTTCTGCCTTAACTCATCGAAACCCGATTGCATTTGTTTTCGTTTTTCAACACCGAGCAGTTGTTGCAGTTCGACCTTCATGTTTTCGACAGTTAATTCATCCTGAATCAGTTCCCTGACAATCTCCCTGTCCATGATCAGATTGACCAAAGAAATAAATTTTACCTTAATCAGCTTTTTCGCGATCCGGTACGAAATCATTCCCCCTCTGTAGCAAACCACTTCAGGAACTCCGAACAGGGCCGTTTCAAGAGTGGCCGTGCCTGAAGTTACGAGCGCTGCACTTGCCATACGAAGCAGTCCGTAGGTTTGGTTAAAAACAAGTTCTGTTTTGCTATCGCCAATCAACGATTTGTAATATTCCTTAGGAATGGATGGTGCTGCGGCAACCACAAATCTGAATTCGCTGAAGAACGGAATTACACTCAGCATCAAGGGGAGTACAACGCTGATTTCCTGCTTTCTGCTTCCCGGAAGCAGAGCAATCAGGGGCTTTTGTGATTCGGGAATAGACGGAGCTTCAAAGTCTTTGGTTATGGCATCCAGAAGCGGATGCCCCACAAATTCAACTTCATAGTTGAACCGGGAATAAAAATCTTTTTCAAAAGGAAGAATGACCAGCATTTTATCCACCGACCGCTTAATGGTATGAATGCGGGACTGTTTCCAGGCCCATAGCTGAGGTGAAATGTAATAAACCACTTTTAGTCCGTTTTGTTTTGCAAATTCGGCAATCCGGAGGTTGAACCCCGGATAGTCAACCAGGATTAAAACATCGGGCCTGAACTCCAGGATGTCTTTTTTGCAGAAGGCCATATTTCTGAGTATGGTTTTGATGTTCAGTAGAACTTCGGAAAAACCCATGAACGCCAGTTCCCGGTAATGCTTCACCAGTACCCCTCCCTGGGCTTTCATTAAATCGCCGCCCCAAAATCTGAAGCTGGCCTGCTTGTCCAGGTTCTTCAGGGCTGCCATCAGATTGGAAGAGTGCAAATCACCCGAAGCTTCTCCGGCAATGATATAATAGATCATGCAAAAAATTTAAGGTAGACTACCAAGGCTCCGTATATGAAAGTGGAAAGCAGAACTCCGCGTGCCGAAACGTATTTTTCGGTCCATATGAAAATAAAAAAAACCAGCAAATTTGAAACCACACAAAGGCTGAGAAGAGCCGATTGAATTCCAACAGCAAAAAGATGAGAGATGAATTTCGCAAATGACAAATAGCCGAAGTTTAACCAGTAAAATACAGTAAGCGCAATCACCGGAGCAATCAGGCCAAGTAAAAGCCCCGGCCAAAGACGATCTGTTTTGCAATTTATTTTTTCAGGTCGAAATTCCATTTGCTAAGTATTGGGATGGCCGCATGGGCAGTCATGTCAAACTGAACCGGAACGACGGAGACATATCCCTTGTCAAGGGCCCAGGAGTCGGTCTCCTTGTTTCCTTCTTCAAAATTCTGAAAACGACCGGTAAGCCAGTAGTAGTTGTTCCCGCTGGGGTCCTTTCGTTCCTCCAGTTCTTCAATCCAGTTGGCTTTGGATTGTCTGCAGATCCTGATCCCTTTTATTTCATCAATGTGAAGGGGAGGGATATTTACATTCAGACAGGACCAAAGCGGTATCTGATTAACCAGCAGGGTCGAAACGACCGTCCTAACAATGGCCTGGGAAGCCGAAAAATCGGCATCTATTGAATGATTGCACAGTGAAAAGCCTACCGAAGGTATTTGCTCAATCGCACACTCCACTGCTGCCGACATGGTACCCGAGTAAATAACACTGATCGAAGCATTGGAGCCGTGGTTAATCCCGGAAACGCAAAGATCGGGTTTGCGGTGCAGAATTTTATTTACGGCGAACTTTACGCAATCGACAGGAGTTCCTGAACAGGTATATTCATGACGAACGCCGTAAAAACCGGTTTTTGATATGCGAAGTGTGGAATTGATGGTGATGGCATGTCCCATTCCGCTTTGGGGCTTATCCGGCGCTATAATTGCAACTTCGCCAAACTCTTTCATCACTTCCACCAGCGCGCGAATGCCCGGAGCCATAATCCCATCATCGTTGGTTACAAGTATCAGCGGCTTTTTCGTCATCCTCAGATTCTACGCAAATCTACTCAAAAAGCATACCTTTGCATTGTACGAATGAAAAATTTTCAAATACCTGATTTTTACAGGAGTCCGATCATTTCAAAAATTAAAAACGCGAGGCGGATGAACGATCCGCGCAAAAGAGACTTTTCTCCTTCTGTTTTGGATTTCGGCCCGGTTCGTTTTTTAATTGCACGGCATTTCGGGTTTTGTTACGGTGTTGAAAACGCGATTGAAATTTCGTTTAAGGCTGTTCAGGAAAATCCGGGTAAACGGATCTTTTTACTCAGTCAGATGATTCACAATCCTGAAGTAAATCAGGATCTTAGCAGCAGGGGAGTCCGCTTCATAATGGATACATCCGGAAAGCAACTGATTCCCTGGTCTGAACTCCGTTCGGGTGACATCATTATCATTCCGGCATTCGGAACCACTCTTCAGATTCAGGAAAAGATAAAATCCATTGGAATTGAAGTACACCGCTACGACACCACTTGTCCTTTTGTTGAGAAAGTCTGGAACAGATCTGAAAAACTCGGGGAGGAAAAGTATTCCATTCTTATTCATGGAAAACACAATCACGAAGAAACGCGTGCTACCTTTTCCAGGAGCGAGCAAAACGCCCCTTCAATTGTTATTAAAGACATTGAGGAAGCCCGAAAACTGGGAGCGTATCTTTTGGGTGAACTTTCTTCAACCGATTTTCAAAATCTTTTTCGCCAGCGCGTTTCCGCTGGCTTCAACCCCTCTAAGGATCTGAACCGGATCGGGGTAATCAATCAAACAACCATGCTGGCATCAGAAACCCAGGAAATAGCCGATTATATGAAACAGATTATGACTCAAAAATACGGTGCGGATTCGCTAAAGGAGCATTTTGCCGATACCCGTGATACGCTTTGTTACGCAACAAATGAAAATCAGGACTCTACCTACGGATTGCTTCGGGAAAAAGGTGATCTGGCCATAGTCGTCGGAGGCTACAACAGTTCCAATACTTCCCACCTGGTTGAATTGTGCGAAAAAAAAGTTCCTACCTATTTTATTTCTTCTGCAAAAGAAATTGAGTCCAGAAATTGTATCCGGCATTTTAATTACCACAAACAGGAAGCTGTTCAGACTGAAAATTACCTTCCCGAAAAAAAGCGTTTGGATATTCTGCTTACCAGCGGAGCATCCTGCCCTGATTCCATCGTTGATGGCGTACTCCAGCGCATTTTGTCTTTTTTTCCGGATGCACTTAAAATCAGCCAGGTGTTAAAAAATTTTGGGCTGGCTGTTCTTCTTCCGGCCGTGTTCCTGCTGTCCGGTTGCAGTCCTAAAAAGTATTCCATGTACAATATGATGCCCATGGTAACGGACATTAGCGAATTCATTAACAGCGGAGAATATCTTCCGGACAGTTGCAATCACCGGTTGAACAGGTTAAAACATCTGACTCCGCTGAAGCTGGATGGAACCCATGAAGTATTACTTCAGATAAAGTTCAAAAAGTGGGTAGCTGATTACAATCACTGGCTTAAGCAAAATGACCGGGATACCATTTCGGCCAACCTGGAGTTTATTTATGAGAAGACAAAATACCTTTACAGTTATTTAATTACAGATTCTCCTGTGGATGTGTACCGCACCGATACGCATTTACGGATCAATGGAAAAGAAGACATGCGCTTTTACATCGAATTGAATGACAAGGGTGATTTCATTTCAGATTACAGCGAAAATAATTTTGTCGATACCCCCTGCGATACCGACAACAGTCAGTTTCAGGATGTTTACGGTAAGAATTAACATTTTTTAACAGGCTCTTTGTAGAACATTTCGACGGAGCGTCTTGGATTTTTCAACTATTTTGCCATCTTTGTGTTTCTTCAAAAAAAGATGAACACAGGGAACATACTCTTATACACATCCTTTTTTATCCGGATAGCAGTAGCCGTTGCTGGTACTGATCCTTCAACACCACGTCCCTCAAGGAATCCTGTTGACACGACTTCTTTTCATTTCAGAGTTTCAGATAAGTCCACGATGACCTATACTGATTCGATAGCGTTTATTCCGGCCTATGATCTCTATTGCCAATGGGATACGGTTACCATACATCCTGCATACAACTTTGACCCGGCAGGTTTTAAAGATACCGTGCGGCTGATTCTGACAGGAAAAAATTCAACTGCGTTTGCAATGCCCAGAATCGGGAAAACCAATTCAAATTTCGGTCTCCGGCAGAGAAGCCCTCATTTTGGTGTAGACATTCATCTGGTAACCGGAGATACGGTTTTATCGGCGTTTGACGGGATGGTACGCATCGCAAAGCGCAACAGTTCTTACGGAAATGTGGTCATTATCAGGCACAGAAATGGCCTGGAAACAATCTATGCCCACCTTTCCAGATTGCTTGTTAAGGCGGATCAATATGTGAAGGCAGGGGATGTAATTGGTTTGGGCGGCAATACCGGGCATTCGTATGGAAGCCATCTTCATTTTGAAATAAGGTACAAAGGAGAACCGCTGAACCCGAACGAACTGATTTCCTTTGAAAAACATACACTACTGGCTGATACGGTATCGCTGTCGTATAAGAGCTTTGAATTTTATGATAATTTTCTGGGAGGAAAATCCTACCCTGCAAATGCGAAATCACTTACGTCTTTACAGCAACGGATTTCCGGGAAAGGAGCTCCGTTTTATTACACCATTAAGCAAGGAGACACACTGTCCTCCATTGCAAGAAAATACGGCAAAACACCTGCTCAGCTTTGTAAGATCAATAACATCAGTCTGACAACCATACTGCATGTCGGAAAAGTAATCAGGTGCGGGTAAAAACAGCAGATCCCTTTTATTTTTTTCTGCTGATTCATTTTGCCTTTTTGTTTTTTTTCAGTTGCAAGGATAGCTCCGCCCCTCCTCCTCCTCTGCTGACACCTGTAAAGATTTCCCCTCTGACCAATGACAGCGTTGAAAAGCTTAAGACCAAATTAAATGTCCGCAAAAAAAGGCAGGAACTTGCGTCTTTATTTGAAGCTAAATTCAAACACGCCGGGTTTAACGGAAACGTCCTGATTGCCCAGCAGGGTATCATTATCTACAAGGGTAGTTTCGGACTTGCGGACTTCAAGACAAAGGATTCCTTAACCATCGGCTCAGCATTTCAGTTGGGTTCCTCCTCCAAACCACTTACGGCCATGGCCCTGATCCTCCTTCACGAAAAGGGTTTGCTTAATTACACTCAGACGATCGATGAATTTTTTCCGAAGTTTCCTTACAAGGGCATAACTATAAAACAATTGCTTACGCACCGATCCGGACTTCCCAATTACATGTATTTCTGTGACAGCTTGTATTGTTGTCCGGATAAGCCCATGAGCAATGATGACCTTTTGTCGCTGATGTGCGAAAAAAAGCCGCCACCTTATGCCCTTCCGAATAAAAAATTCGAGTATTGCAATACCAATTACAGCCTGCTTGTCAATATCGTTGAAAAAGTTTCGGGCAGGAAGTTTGGTGCATTTATGAAAGAGGAGTTGTTTGAACCTTTGGGCATGGTGCATACCTGGATCAGCGATCGGGATTCAAACGGCTTGCACAAAAACAAAACCACAGGGCACAAGGCGAACAAAAAACACTACGACGATGATTACCTGGACGGTATTCTTGGTGACAAAAATATTTTTACCACAGTGGACGACCTTTTTCTTTTTGACCAGGCGCTATACAACGGAAAACTGATTAAAAAGGAAAGCCTGGATGAGGCTTTTACTGGTGCCAGTAAAGAACATCCCGGAAAAAGAAATTATGGTTACGGCTGGCGGATGATAGAAGAAAAAAACGGAGAAAAAATCATTTACCACAATGGCTGGTGGCATGGGTATAACAATGTCTTTTACCGGAGACTCAAGGACAAAACAACCATTATTATTCTGAGCAATAAAATAACTTATGGAATTTACCGGGTAGACGATGTACTTTCAATTCTTGATGGAACACCATCTTCATCAGCAGGGGTTGTAGACGAAGACAAATGATGCTAGTCTGTGTTGCAGCGATCAGACATATGCTTTCTGAATTTTTCACGTTCTTCAGGCGTCAGGTTCGAAAGTTTTTCTTCAAAACGTTTTTTCCAGCCTCCTCTCCACCTTCCGGCGCCACAATGCCTGCCGCAACCTCTGCCTTTAAATCCTCCGAATAGTATCCTGGAAAGAATAAGAAGGCCCACCGCCTGACAAAAACCTATTGCCGGTCCGTGAAATAATTCCGGAACAAGGTGGTTCCATAATCTCATGACAACATAGCCGATCAGGAGAACTGCGCCTGCAACAAACAGGGCGATTTTGATTCCTTTAAAAATGTAGTGCCTTTTCATCTGTATGTATTTTTAGTTCTGATTTATTTTTCCAGCAATTCCCTGTACACTTCTTTTAATCTTTCCCTGAGGTGTAAAACAGCATAGCGTTTTCTGGAAATAAGCGTATTGACTGGTTCTCCCGTCATTTCGGCTATTTCTTTAAAACTTTTTTGTTCCATTTCCTGAAGCATGAAGACGTCCCGCTGTTCCTTTGGCAGTTCATTTAAAGCTTCATCCAGTTTGTTCAGAATCAGTTGCCTCAGGTATTTTGACTCCAGGTTATCCGGATCAGGAATAAAATCAGCAATGCCGGAGTGCTCTCCGTCTTCATCGGTCTGGTCAAAGCCTGTCAGACTGCTGAAAGATGCGGGCTTCTTCTTTCTGAACAGATCGGTTATTTTATTCCGTGCCACTGTAAAGAGCCAGGAAGAGAGTTGCTCTATGGGCTTCATCAGGCGGTAGCTTTCACTTAACTGAAAAAAAACGTCCTGAAGTATATCCTCTGCATCCTCTTGCGTTGGAACCCGATTCCGGATAAAATCGAGAAGGCGTTTTTGTTCTTTTTTAACAATCTGACCGATACGGTCATTCTGTTCTGCCATGGTACCCGGAATTAAAAACGATAGTGTTGCAGCTTCCTTCATGTTTTGTCAGACGAACGTGAAGCTCTGATATTTTAAACAAGGATGGCCTAAAGTAAAGAAAATCGATTGAATCAAAATAATCCCTAATTTAACAGTCAATAACCCAAGGTGTTAAACCAACAGTACTAAAAATACAAATCATGCAAAAGGCGAATTTTACTTTCCGGACGATTCTGTCCGTCCTGGTCATTCAATTACTTTATTCCTGTGGAAATGGCGGAAAATCAGAGACCGATCGGATAAAGGACAGCCTGAATCTTGTGAATGGAAATCTGAAAGGGGAAGTAGGTAAAAAAGATTCCACAATTGAATCTTTTTTACGGTCCTTCAATCAGATCCAGGACAACCTCGATCAGATAAAATCCAAAGAGAAAATTATAAACACCGTTGCTAAAGACGGGGATGTGAAAAGCAAGCAGGCGCAGATTGTCGAGGATATTCAGTCTATTTATGACCTGATTAATGAAAACAAGAAAAAAATAGCAAGTATGGGGGCCCGCCTGAAAAATGCAAATGTTAAAATTGAGGAGCTTCAGAAAATGATTGATCGGTTAAATTCCCAGTTGGAAGAAAAGGATGGCCAGATTGCTGATCTGAAGAGTCAGCTTGAAAAAATGAACGTGGAGCTTTCGGGTATAAAAACATCTCTCGATGAAAGTAAACAGGAGTCTGCCCTGAAAACGGAAAAAATGAATACTGCTTATTATGCCTTCGGGACATCCAAAGAATTAACCAAACAAGGTGTATTAACCAAAGAAGGGGGCTTCATAGGAATTGGCAAATCATCCAAATTAAAAGACAATTTCAACAAGGGTTATTTCACAAAAGTAGATATCAGCGCAACTTCAGAAATACCCCTGGTTTGCAAAAAAGCGAGGTTGCTCACGACTCACCCTTCGGGCAGTTACAAATTTGAAGGCGAACAGGGAAAAAAAGTGGATAAACTGATCATCACCAACCCGGACGATTTCTGGGGTGCGGACAAATACCTGGTTATTATTATTGAATAATAGTTAACAATTGCATACGACCTGAAAAAATGAAATTCATTCGTTTTTAAATTTTAGTATATTTACCCGTCAAATAAATGCGTAAATGCGCTCAGAATAGCCCTAAAAACTAAAATTGTTGCACATGAAAAAGGTACTTATTGTTTTATTATCGTTTTGCTGTTCTTTTGCATCGGCCTATGCGCTGCAGCAACACCCGGCCTATTTGAGGGCCTTGTCTGATCTAAGAGCTGCCCGTTGGATGATCGATCACCGTCCCGGGAATTGGCAAACTACAGAAGATGAAATGGCTGCCGTTCGCAAAATTGACGAAGCTATTAATGAAATTAAAAGAGCCGCTATTGATGACGGGAAAGATGTCTATTATCATCCCCAGATGGATGAACGTCCTGAACACGGCGGACGCCTGCACGATGCGAAAGAATACCTCAGAAGGGCCCGTGCAGATATTGAACGGGAAGAGGATAACGGATTTGCACAGGGACTGCGCAACAGGGCTTTTATGCATATTGATGAAGCTATACGTTTTACAGACAGGGCCATTCAGGCCGGAGGTTATCCCCCACCCCCTCCCATGCAACAGGCTCCTCCGCCTCCGCCCCCTGCTCCACCGATGCAGAATAACCACCCTGCCTATTTGCTTGCATTGTCAGACCTTAGAGCCGCCCGCTGGATGATCGACCACCATCCGGGAAATTGGCAGGCTACCGAAGACGAAATGGCTGCTGTACGTAAAATTGACGAAGCCATTGGCGAGATTAAAAGAGCCGCCATTGATGACGGGAAGGATATCTATTATCATCCTCAGATGGATGAACGTCCTGAACACGGCGGACGCCTGCACGATGCGAAAGAATACCTCAGAAGGGCCCGTGCAGATATTGAACGGGAAGAAGATAACGGATTTGCACAGGGACTGCGCAACAGGGCTTTTATGCATATTGATGAAGCCATGCGTATGACTGACCGGGCTATTCAGGCCGGAGGTTACCCCCCACCCCCTCCAATGGTAAACAATCACCCGCACTATCTTTCAGCTATATCCGATTTGCGCGTTGCCAGATGGCTGCTTGAACATGTTCCTGGAGATTGGAGAAGAACAGAGGATGAAATGGCGGCCGTTCGCAAAATTGACGATGCCATTAATGAAATAAAAAGGGCCGCGATTGATGACGGAAAGGATGTTAATTATCACCCTCAGGTGGATGAACATCCCGATCACAGAGGCAGACTTGGACAGGCACTGGAATATCTTAGAAAGGCCAGGCTTGACATCAGCCAGGATGAAGACAACCGATTTGCTCAGGGTTTGCAGAACAGGGCATACGTGCACATAGACGAGGCGATAAGACTCACAGAAAGAGCCCGAGCCCAATAGTTTATTAACATCCTTTTGTTTAATTCCTTTGCTTTCCTGCCCAAACAACAGGATCCTATGAGTTATTTTTGGTAAACGGTTTTAAAACTCGTTTTACCATGAAAAAGCTTGCACTGTTTTCTGCTTTTTTTTTCTTTTCAATTGCAGTGTCATTTGCAGTTGAAAATGAAAGCGCTGAATTTCAAAACACATTTAATCAGGCGGTGGTCAATCTTCGGTTTGAGCGTTTCACCGAAGCCCTGCTGCAGCTGAGGGATCTCGACCAGCTGGATCCCGGAAATCCGAACATAAAATACCTGATGGCGGTTTGCTATACCGCCACAAACACCGAGCAGGAAAAGGCCCTTGAATACCTTGAAAATGCAATTAAGTACAAGACCAATGAATACGTTCCCAGCTATTATATGGAAAGACGAACTCCGGTCTATTCGCTTTATTATCTCGGGGTTTGTTATTGTAATCTCAAGCGTTGCGAAGATGCCAAAAAAGTCTTTGAAGATTTTTTTGGCATCATTGCCGACAACTCAAATGATTATGTCCAGGATGGCAGATCAAGGCTGAAGGAATGCTCTCCTGCTTTAATCAGCCAGCTAAAACCGCTTACAGCCGATAGCGATTCCAGACCTGCTGTTCAACCGGCCGCTACGGAGGTTGCACCTTCGATGGCACCTGTCTCTTCTCCGGTAACTGTTCCGGTTGAAAAACCAGCCGAAGCCCAGAAAGCACTCATTCATGGAAATCCTGAACTGGTAAAAGGATTGAAAACCCGCCAGGTGGTGTTTCACAAGCAGGACCCGCTTTATGCCGTTCAGATCGGAGCCTTTTCACAAAAGCTCCCCAACACCAATTTCCCGAATCTCAAAAACGTTAAAAGTTTTGTAGACAACCAGGGGGTTATCCGGTACATCGTTGGAGGAACGCCTATACGCGCTACTGCCGAGTCTCTTAAAAAGGCGATACTGGGAGCAGGATACAAAGACGCGTTTATTGTTGACATTACGGAGAAGGCCAAATTCGATCAGGAGGTTCTGAATGCCTACGATATGGAAAAGTCATCCCAACAGATAAAAAAGTGGGCCAAGCTCGAATACAAAGTTCAGATCGGAGCTTACCGGACCAGGGAAAAAATGAACGAAGACATGGCCTGGAAATTTATCCAGATTGAAGGAATAAACCTTCTTGCAGAAGGTGACAAAACGCTGCTTACTGTCGGAGGTTTCGGCAGTTATGAGGACGCAAAGAATTACCGGAAAATTCTCATCGAGCAAGGGGTGGCGGACGCTTTTATCATCGTTTACAAGAACGGAGTAAAAACCAGCACCAAAGAAGCAGAAGCCTTTACGAGCAAGGATTTTTAAGCTTCATTCATTTCTCTTACCTTTGCAGACACTCAGATGAAATAGTCCTAACTATCCGTGAAATAGTCCTGTACCCGGTTTTCTAATAGAATATGCACACATGAAAATATTACTTTTCTACCTTAAAAAGCACTGGCCACTTCTTATTCTTGCGCTGGTACTTGCCGCAGTAAACCAGTGTTTTTCGCTTATGGATCCCTATATAGCAGGGAAAATTCTTAACAAGTTCGGTTCCCAGTTAAAAGATGCAAAAATTGACCGAACCCTTTCTGTATTCTTTAATCAGATCATCTTTCTTCTTTTGGCTTCCATGGGTGTGGCAATGGTTTCGCGAATAGCGAAAAATTTTCAGGATTACTTTACCAATGTTGTTATTCAGCGCTCCGGGGCTCAAATGTATACCGACGGTATCCGTCATTCTCTTGAACTTCCTTACCAGGACTTTGAAGACCAACGCAGCGGAGAAACCCTGGGTCAGATTCAGAAAATGCGTTCTGATTCTGAAAAGTTTATCACATCCTTCGTCAATATTGTTTTTCAATCCTCCATTGGGATAATTTTTGTTGTAGTCTATGCCGTTCAACTCAACTGGATGATCGCTCCCTTATTTCTTTTAACTGCTCCTTTGCTGGGTTCAGTCAGTTCCCTTTTAAGCAAAAAAATTAAAAAGGTTTCCAAAACAATCCTTAAAGAAACCACTGCATTAGCCGGAGCAACCACCGAATCCCTTCGAATCAATAGCGGAGGAGAACGCAATGTACAGATTGCAGAGGTTATTCAGAAAATGCTGAAGGAAAATCTGAATATTGATATTGACATCAATGTAATGCCTATGGCTGAGCATATGGAGAATTTTGAAACAGGCAAGGCGATTTTCTGGAGGACAGGCTGGATAGCTGATTATCCGGATCCGGAATCCTTCCTTACTATTCTTTACGGTAAGCATGTACCTGAACATCTTTCCGAACGATCCTATATCAATTCGGTACGGTATAAGAGTGCAAAATTTGATTCGCTGTTTGAACTTGCCTTGCGGGAAGTTGATACCAAGAAACGTTTTGATTTATACCGCCAGGCGGATCAGGTGGCTATTGATGATGCGGCTATCATGCCTATTTTCTATCATGAAAATTACAGGCTTGTTCAACTGTGGGTAAAGAATTGCGAGGCTAACGCAATGGAATACCGGGATATGTCAAGGGTGTATTTCATACCCAAGGACGAAATCAAGAAGAAGTAGTTTTTTTACTTTTCGAGGCTTTGAAATTTGATTTCAGATTTTCGATGCCTGGTTCGGCTGCGATTGAATATAGAATAAAAAAATCCTGCTCTAAAACCTGCGAAATTGTATACAAAAGACCCGTATCAATGGTTTTGCGCTTGAATATGCTGTAAACATTCTCCCTCGACTTATTTATTCGCCTTCCAAATTCACTTACCGTCATTCCCCTGTGTTTCAGAGCATCCTGTATCTGCTGTCCGATGTGTATAGTCATGGGAACAAAAGTCCCTAAAAGCTGTCAGATGCTATTTAATGATATAGGTATTAATAGTTAATAAAAACGGTTTTATAAATACACACTTTTTGTATTTTTGAACTGGTTTTTAATCAACTATAATCACAATGAAAAAAATCTTTTGTATTATTTTAAAGCTGCTTGGAGCGCCCTTGGTTGTCCTGGAGTCAGTTTTTAGGGGTCAAACTGTAAGGAAGGATCTGCGATTGTTTTATACGTTAATGAATTTTGCTGATTCATTCGGCAGGACCAACGCGAAAAAATGAGTACTAATTAACAGGATCCGAGATTTTGGGTTAGTAATCCGGATTTGAATTATCGTGGAAGTGGTTTGATTAGTAGGCTATGCGGTAAAAAAGCGGATTTTAACCGTTTGTATACTTTATGTATGCTTTAAAAATTATTATACTGATATTCAAATAGTTAAAAAATAATAATACAAGTTATGTATATTATTTGTATGTTTGTGTATGCAAAATTCAGAAGCACTTACCAAAAATGAATCCGAAGCCCTCCGCATCATACGCAGTGCGGTGCTTCAAAGGGGTGGTTTCCCAACAGTAAGGGAATTAATGACGGAGATGGGTTATAAGTCGCCCCGTTCGGCTGCCGTCATTATCGAAAGCCTTCTGACAAAGGAAGTTATTCGCAGAAAGCCTGACGGGGGCCTGCAGCTTCTTTATACTACGACTACGACCAGTATAGTTGCTTCAGCTAATGATTCGGCTTCGGCTACTACTTCGGCAGGTACTGATGCAAACGGCAGTGAGCAAACCGTTGATGTACCTTTGCTGGGGGCGGTGGCCTGCGGTATGCCGATACTGGCTGAACAAAATGTGGATGCGTTGATTCCTGTTTCTGTAAAACTGGCCAAACCCGGCCACCGTTATTTTTTTCTGCGTGCCAAAGGGGATTCCATGAATGAAAGAGGAATCAATAATGGGGACATGGCACTTGTGAAACAGCAAAAAACGGCAAATAACGGCGATCTGGTTGTGGCGCTTATCGATGATGAGGCTACGCTTAAAGAGTTTCATTTGCAGGGGGATCTGGTTGTGCTTAAACCGCGGTCAAGTAACAAGGCGCATCAGCCGATATTATTAACACGTGATTTTCAGATTCAGGGCGTGGTCATAACAACGATTCCGGCTTAGATTTAATTTAGAAAACCAGTTTTTATTTTTAATTTGTAACCATAAAATCTAAATAGAATGAGCAAAGAAACAAAAGAGTTAAAGGAGCCTAAAGAGGCCGGCAAAGAGTCCAGGGACCAAAAAGAATCTGTAAAAGAGGTTAATAAAGAAAGGCAAAAGGCGCTTCAGCTTACCCTTGATAAACTGGAAAAGACATATGGAAAGGGTACCATAATGAAAATGGATGACAGTGTTGTTGAACAGGTGGAAATCATTCCAACCGGTTCCCTTACGCTTGACATTGCCCTGGGAACGGGAGGATTGCCAAAGGGCCGGATAGTTGAAATTTACGGTCCGGAATCTTCGGGCAAAACCACGCTGGCCATTCATGCCATCGCCAATGTTCAAAAACAGGGAGGGACTGCTGCTATTATTGACGCTGAGCACGCTTTTGACCGTTTGTACGCCCAAAAATTAGGAGTGAATGTCAAGGAACTGCTGCTTTCTCAACCCGACAACGGAGAGCAGGCTCTTGAAATCGCTGATAATCTCATTCGTTCAGGCGCAGTGGACATAGTTGTCATTGACTCTGTGGCTGCACTTACTCCCAAGAGCGAGATCGAAGGAGAAATGGGTGACTCAAAAATGGGTCTGCAAGCCCGTCTGATGTCCCAGGCTTTGCGTAAGCTTACTGCAAACATTAACCGCACAGGCTGTTGCTGTATTTTTATCAATCAGTTGAGGGAAAAGATAGGGGTTATGTTCGGTAACCCTGAAACCACGACGGGAGGAAATGCGCTTAAATTCTATGCCTCGGTTCGTCTGGATATTCGGCGCATAGGACAATTGAAAGAGGGAGAAGTGGTGGTCGGAAACCGCACCCGTGTTAAGGTTGTGAAAAATAAAATCGCACCTCCTTTCCGTCTGGCTGAATTTGATATGATTTTCGGTGAAGGCATTTCAAAAGTCGGAGAGATCATAGATTTGGGAGTAGAGCATGGTATTGTTCAAAAGAGCGGCTCCTGGTTTAGCTATGATTCAACCAAACTCGGACAGGGACGGGATTCTGTTAAACAGGTATTTGCCGATAATCCTGAACTTGCAGAAGAAATTGAAAACAGGATCAAGGAGGCGCTTAAGCCTGCTGTTGCTCCGGGAACCGAAGCTTAGTTAATTACTGTAAGCCAGGTCAGGCCGCCCTTCTTTCATAAAAAAGAAGGACGGCTTGTTTTTTATGGAAATGAGTTTGACTACCTTTGGAACTTATGTCTTCGAGGCTTATGTTTAAGAGCAACTACCGCATTTTTTTCTGTCTGGTTTTAGTTTATTTTGCATTCGCCTGCGGG
>JABDFU010000035.1:0-3680 GCA_013286385.1 Bacteroidota bacterium | reverse complement strand
TCAGAGTAGTGATCAGAAAGTGGCTGTGGTTGAAAAGGCATCCATTCCCAAAGAATTGGAGGAGTTGAATGAAAAAATCCGCAGCGACTCAAACAATGCATCCTTGTATTATTCAAGGGCCAACTACTTTCTGAATAAACGGGACTTTAACGCGTCCTTACTGGACATGTCTAAGGTTATGAAACTGGACAGTATGAAACCGGCGTATTACATCACGATCTCTGATCTTTATCTTTACGGAAACCATACCAGCAAGAGCAAGGATGCACTTGAAAAGTGTCTTTCGCTGGATCCCAATAATACGGAAGCTCTGTTAAAGCTTGCCCAGCTTTATTTTTTTGTAAAAAAATACCAGGAGTCAATAAAGTTCACAAATGACGCGCTTAAAATAAATGCACATGTCGCCAAGGGGTATTTTTTAAAGGGCTTATGTTACAAAGAGTCGGGTGATACCAGCAAAGCCATTTCGAACCTCGTTACAGCAACCGAGCAGGATCCGGAATATTATTCGGCCTTTGAGGAGCTGGCCGGGATTTATGCAGCCCGAAAAAACAAACTGGCGATAGCCTATTACGACGATGTTTTAACAATAAAACCGAAAAGCGCCGAAACGCTTTATTGTAAGGGAAAATTTTATCAGGATATCAGGGATTGGGACAATGCGATAATAACGTATCAGGAACTTGTTCAGGCGGAGCCCAGATATAAACATGCCTATTACAACCTTGGGGCTGTTTATCTTGCCGGTAAAGGAAATCCTGATGAAGCCATAAAGCAGTTTACTCAGGCTATAAAGATTGATGAAAGTTATAAAGAGGCTTATTTTGGGAGAGGTACCTGTTACGATCAGAAGAAAGATAAAGCTATGGCCAGAGCCGACTACCAAAAGTGCCTTCAGCTGGATCCGAATTACAAATCAGCTCTTGATGCACTCAGGGAACTTTAATGAAGAATTCCTTTTTCTACCTTGCAGTTGAAGTTTAGGCCTTGTTCGAGCCTGAAGTACCTGTTGCTGTAATACGCTGTGTCCGGAGCCAGTTCAGCTGAGTAATAATATCCACTGGGAGGTAAGGGATCCAGATTGAGTACTTCTTTTCTACCTGTTTTTTTTTCTTCTGCGACCCGGCCAATTCTTTTATCCAATGCCCTTGAATAGGCAGGGGCAATTCTGAATTGCAGTGTCAGAAGAACAGCGAGAACCAGGGAAGAGCAGGTTAACGCTATCAGCAGGAGAGGTCTTTGAATCCGGTCTTGAATTTTGTAACCCCAATAAGCGGCCAGGTAACAAAAAAGGATGACCAGCAGAAAGGACACAATTGTAAAAGACCTTTCAGGTCCCCGGTCGGCTATCAGGTAGCAGGCCGGCAGCAATGAAAAATAGATCAGAAGCAGTATCAATAGCAGTATTCGTATCAGCGATTTTGAATTGAATAACCTCTCTGCGGTCAGCGTATTTTTTAATCCGGAACCCAGTTGGGCAAATGGAGTGGTAAACAACAGAAGCAAGGGAAGTTTGGAAGGAAGTTTTTTGACGGCCAGATAGACCATGGTTCTTACAGGCAAATAAAGGGTTTCGATAAAGCCAGCTTGTCTGAGAATGGTTTTTCGAATTTGGGTGCCGGGTCCGAAATAAATGAAAGACAGACCAATCAGAAAAAAGAGGCTGACAACAATCAGTTTGATCAGCAGGAGATTCATCGTTTCTTTTGTCCGGATTATCGTATTTTTCCCTGATGCGAAAATTGCGAATAGCAATGCGGCGATACACAGCATGAATACAAATACGGCGAAGGATTCTGCCGCTCCTATAACGTATACACATGACAACAGAAGCAAAATCCAGGTTGAACTATTTCTTTTTCCGTTGAATAAAAATACCAGCCCCCAAAGAAAGGCAACTAAGCTAAGCAGGTAGGATAGGGAAGAGCAAAGCCAAAACCAGGTCTCGCCAATCGAGACCGATGCGAAGAAAAAGGCCTGGCAAAACAGGGTCGAGTAAGTCAGGAACTGCATTTGTGAATTGCTCATCAGCCGAAATAGCTTCTGAATGGCCAGAACCAACAGGAGCAGGGTCAGGCTTCCGTAGATGATCAAAGCTGTCCGTTCCTGAAAGTAGTTCCCGAACACTCCCATCAGGAACATTACGGAAGGGCGGGAAGTCCAATTCAGGTAAGCAAAGGAAAGGAGTCCCGAAATACCTTTTGATCGTGCCGTAGAAACAAAGAAATAATCATCAGCGGCATAGCGGTTGAAGAAAAGCAAAAAACAATAAAAGCAAAGGAACAGGAATGTATTCAAAAAAAGAAAGGGAACTTTTGGGTTCCCTTTCCTGAAATTTAATTTCATGTGATTTATTTTACGGATTCAACCACCGCCTTGAAAGCTTCCGGTTGATTCATCGCCAGATCAGCCAATACCTTGCGGTTCAGGTTAAGGTTCTTCGAGTGAATTTTGCCCATAAATTCTGAATAACTCATTCCGTATTCACGTACACCTGCATTTATACGTTGGATCCACAAGCCACGCATACTGCGTTTTTTCAGTTTGCGGCCTTTGTAGGCATAGGTTAACCCTTTTTCAAATACGTGTTTTGCAACAGTAAGGATGTTCTTGCGGGCGCCCCAGTACCCTTTTGTCTGTTTGAGGAGTTTCTTTCTTCGGGCTCTTGAAGCCACATTGTTAACCGACCTTGGCATGATTTTTAGGTTTTTGGCGAAAAGCGTTCTTTTTAAAGAATCTTGAGCTCGGCGCCGGGTTTATACTACTTTTTTATTATGCTTTTCCTTTTCCCATGTTCAGCAAAAATTTGACACGGCCTACATCAGATGGGTGCACCTCAACGAAACCGGCGAGTTTTTCCTTGCGTTTTTTTGCTTTTTTGGTCAGGATGTGATTTTTAAAAGCCTGTTTCCTTTTTATTTTACCTGTACCAGTCACAGAAAATCTTTTCTTAGCACTGGAATTCGTTTTCATTTTTGGCATCTCAATCTGTTTTTAATTGCTATTTTCTTGGTCTTCCTATTGGCTAATCGCTACCTGCCTGCGCCATCCCTGCGGCAGGCAGGGCAGGCAAGTTCGGAATTCGCTCATTTCTTCTTCGGAGCGATAATCATCATCATCCGTTTTCCCTCCAACAACGGAAGCTGTTCTGCTTTTCCAAATTCTTCCAGCTCATTTGCAAACCGCAGGAGCAACAATTCCCCCTGGTCCTTGTAAACGATTTCCCTTCCTCTGAACATAACGTATGCCCTGACTTTAGAACCTTCTTTTAAAAAATTAATGGCATGATTTTTTTTAAAATTAAAATCATGGTTATCAATATGCGGCCCGAAGCGAATCTCTTTCACCACTACCTTCTGAGCCTTGGCTTTCATCTCCTTGGCTTTTTTCTTCTGTTCGTAGAGGTATTTCTTGTAATCGATTACCTTGCAAACAGGAGGATCAGCTGTAGGCGCGATTTCCACCAGATCGGCACCCGCATTGCGGGCTATTTCAATTGCTTCGGCTATCGGGAAAACTCCCCCTTCTATGCCATCGCCTACAACACGCACACGTGTTGCAGTAATACGTTCATTTATTTTATGAAGTGCTTCTTTTTTCTGAAACCTGTTGGTATTGGGTCTCGGGAAATAGGGTCTGGGTTTAAATACTACTGCTATACTTACCTCCGCTTTTAAATT
>JABDFU010000034.1:26265-26517 GCA_013286385.1 Bacteroidota bacterium | reverse complement strand
GTTCGGCATACCATGCGGCAATTTCAGGCCTTTTGAGGCTGTCCCAGGTTTTACTCAAAGAATCCAGAAAACTCATTTTCTGATCAGTGGTGGCATGGTCGAAATCCTTCTTCCAGGTTCCGACTTTTGATCTCACATCACCTGTCAGAGCTTCACTGGCCTGAGAAATCATAGATTCGAAATTCTCCTGGGGATTTGCCGCTATCGTATTGCCCTTTCCTGATTTAGCGGCTGGTTTTGTTTTAGCCAAAA
>JABDFU010000034.1:0-26255 GCA_013286385.1 Bacteroidota bacterium | reverse complement strand
GTTTTGTATTAGCAAAAAGTAAAAGAACGAAAAGCAAAATGGCGCAAAATATAGCAATATACTGCGCTTTAAACATTCAAAATATTAATTACCGCCTTCTGATTTTACCTGAACACTTTTCTTTACTTTTTCAGCAAAGGTCTTCGCAGGCTTAAACGATGGAATATAATGTGCTGGTATTATGATGGTTGTGTTTTTAGAAATGTTGCGACCTGTTTTCTCGGCACGTTTCTTAACGATAAAGCTTCCGAATCCTCTCAAATAGATGTTTTTGCCTTCACTCATGTGATTTTTAATAACTTTCATGAAGGACTCCACTGAAGCCTGAACAGCGATCTTTTCTACGCCTGTCTTTTCGGCAATTTCGTTTACGATATCTGCTTTTGTCATCTTACAAGCAATTTAAAATCAAACAATTAATACTTTGAACCGGAGGGCAAATATACGAAATGTTTTGGTAGTTGGGAAGTGGTAGTCGATTAAATATCTGATTATGACGAATATATGGGTTTATCGTATCATTACCCCTTTTTTATTCAGAAGGGGAACGGTAATAAAGTTGGATTCACTGATGCTTTCGGCCAGAAAAATGTATTTTTTGTCGTGCATCACCTTGTTAATGAAGAAACTAACCCAAAATTCATTGTTTATGCCAAAGACATCTTCTACGATGGGTTCGATTTTGGCAAAGCTTTTTGCAGGAATTGTGTCCAGAAAATGACGAAGGGTTGACGTTTTTTTGCCTTCACCCTGAATCAGGCCGTACCCGGTTGAGGTTACCAGGACGCCCTCGATGTCAACATTTTTAAGGTTTAACATGTACACATTCCATACCTGTTCTCCCTTGTCATTGGTTTCTTTTACAATGGCGACCGCTATGTCTGTCACCTCCGGAGGGTGAATGTCCTTCTTCATGCTTAAAAATTTTCGAGGGCTTTATCCACGTAAACAAAAAGGTCGATGGGGGTATAATCAATCTGAATCTTGTCGCGTTTCTTCCCAAGGCGCACCACGACCATTTTTTTGTCAGGAATCACGATTATGTATTGACCAAGGATTCCTCTGCAACAGGAAATGTGATGACCTTTGTAATCGAGCAACCACCATTGATATCCATAACAGTCATTTGGCGCTCCCTTGTCATTAAGCAAGGGAGCCGGCTGGGTTGATTCACTGACATAAGCTGAAGGTACTAGTTGTTTGCCGTAGAGATTTCCCCGGTGGAGGTAAAGCAAACCGAACCGGGAAAAATCACGGGCGTTGGAATTGAAACAGCAATACGCTTTTTCCATTCCCTGTTCGTGGTCCATACTCCAGAATGCGCTGTTTTTTGCACCCAGATATTTCCAGAGACGTTCGCTCATATAGTCAGCCAATTTTTTGCCGGTGCATTTTTCAAGAATCAGGCCTAACAACTCTGTATTCCCACTGAGGTATTTGAAAGTCTTGCCGGGTTCCTCGGTAACCTTATAGGATAGGGTGAGTTTACGGATGTCGCTGCCGTAATAGGCAGCGGCCGGGTAAGCAAAAGGGCTTACGTAATTTTCATCAAAATTAATTCCCGAACTCATGGTGAGCAGGTGACGAATGGTGAGTTTTGAATTGTTGCCTTCTTTAAATTCGGGTATAAAATCTCCTACCGGCTGATCCAGGCTTTTTATCAGTCCATCCTGTAAAGCACATCCGATAAGGATGCCCACGAAACTCTTCGCCATTGAAAAAGAATTCGTAATCGAATTTTCAGAGTAGCCGTCCCAGTATTTCTCATAACGGACGGAGTCGTCCCGGATGACCAGGAAGGCAATGGTGCTATAGTCGTCGAATTCCCGGGAGTCCAGCGTTTTCAAATTGTAATCTTTGCCATTGGGCAGAGGGATAAATTCGCCTGGTTTCACCTCACGGTTTTTAAAAATACCAAACTCGTCAATATCCGGTCCTGACCGACCTTTGAAATACGTGTTTTTTAATCCAAAATAAATATAACTTTTGCCTGAAATCAGGATGGCCAGGTTAACGAGGATCAGCAGAAGCAGCAAACTTCCAAAAAATTGTTGCAGGATTTTTTTGACCCGGTTCAAACGATTTCTTTTAAGGTTGTCCATTCGGCCTCAAACAGGCCGGCAAAATGGTTTTTCAATTTTTCTTTAACTTCTGAAGCGTCTACTTGTCGCCCCAGTTCTTTATCCAGCGAAGTTACGGCCTTATCCCGTATACCGCAAGGAACTATGTTTTCAAAATAGCTCAGGTCGCTGCTGAGGTTAAACGCGAATCCATGCATGGTCACCCAACGGCTTGCCCGAACACCCATGGCGCATATTTTCCGGGCTTTCAGGGGATTGTCCGGATCGAGCCAAACCCCGGTCTGACCCTGGGTGCGTCCGGCAGAAATACCGTATTCGGAAAGAGTCCGAATAATTGTTTCCTCCAGAAAGCGAAGGTATTTATGAATATCCGTAAAAAAATTATCAAGGTCCAGGATGGGATAGCCAACCAGTTGTCCCGGGCCGTGATACGTAATGTCCCCTCCGCGGTTTATTTTGTAATAGGTTGCCTGTTTGCTTTTCAATTGCTGTTCATTGATGAGCAGGTTTTCTTCGGATCCGCTTTTGCCAAGTGTGTAAACGTGGGGGTGTTCGCAGAATAAAAAGTAGTTTAAAGTTTCAAGTTTCAAATCTAAAGTTCTGTTCTGAACTTTACTGTCCGTGATTTTCTGAAAGAGTTTTTCCTGGTAATCCCAGGCCTCTTTATAATCGATCAGGCCAAGATCCTGGAGTATGATTTTTTTGTTCATTTGTTATCGGCGATTAGCGATTAGCCATTAAGAGGGATCAACCCTATTCGCTATCTGGGTTAGGTCTTTGCTAATTGGTCCTTCAAATTATTGATGACATTTATTTCATTGGCATCGAATCCGCGTTTGTCGGCCAGGTAACAGGAAATCCAGTCTCCCAGGTGAATCAGGTAAAGGGCCTTCTCTAATTTGCTCGTGCCTTTGGAATAGATTTCAATAAGCGTGGAGCTGTATTTTTTTATAACGTTTTTGTTGATCTCAATGCGGGTCAGGTTGCGGCTGTATTCATCGTGATCGAGCAGAAGTATAACCGCCAATGCGTCGTTTTTTTCACGCCAGCCCACCAGTTCGTTGTGATTCATTTCTGGAATTACCTGATGCCAGCAAAGCAGCTTGGCATTTTCATTCAATTGCTGACGAAAACGTATGGCTATTGCCTCGTTAAAAGTGGTCGCATAGATAACCGGAAATTTATGTTCGAGCTGATTGCTTATTTTCAGAGCAAGGGTTTTGCTGTCCTGTTCTTCTTTATCCAAAAGCTGAATGGCCGAATTGAGGTCTTTTTCAAAATCACTTTGTATAACCGAAAAGAATTTTAGAATATAAAAAAGCTGGGTAATGGAATAGCCCAGACAGGATCGGGGAGGGAAACCTCCCGGAACCGTTATGCAGTCGAATCCATTTTGTTTTGCTATTTCGGCAATTTTGCCGCCTGAAGTGATACAAACTATTTTTGCTTTTTTTTGAATCGCCTGCTGCAGGGTTTGAAGGGTTTCCTCGGTATTCCCGGAATAAGAGGAGGCTATAAACAGAGTGCTTTCATTCACAAAAGAGGGAATGAAATAACCTTTGCAAACGGTGATCGGAAGTCCTGATTCAAGGGCAACAAGTTCACTCACGATACTTCCACCGATACCCGAACCACCCAATCCCGCAATAACAACATTTTGCAAAGGAGCTACTGTACCGTGAAGGGAAGCCTGTTTACCAATTTCCAGGGCTTTTTTGAGCTGTCCGGTAAATCCTGCTACAAGTTCTTGCATTGTTTCGATTTAAGGTCTGTAAAAGTAGGAAAAATAGTGGGAATCCTGTAATACGTTATCTTTGGATTAAAATAGACACGCATGGAAGAAGAACTTAGCGAACAGGAAGTACTAAGAAGAAAAAAACTTGAAGAGATTGTAAAGTTGGGAATCAACGCATATCCCGCAGATTTGTTTGAAGTAAACGTTTCGGCAAAAGACATTCACGAAAATTACGAGAGAGATAAAACCAATTATAAAAACGTAAGTATCGCAGGACGCATAATGAGCGTCCGCGACATGGGCAAAGCTTGTTTTGTAGTGCTTCAGGATTCTACGGGTCGTATTCAGTTGTATGTCCGTCGGGATGATATCTGTCCGGGAGACGACAAAACCGTTTACGATACGCTGTTCAAGAAATGTATTGACCTGGGAGACTTTGTGGGAGTTACAGGATTTGTTTTCACCACCAAGACCGGTGAAATTTCGATTCATGCGGGTTCGCTGAAACTATTATCCAAAGCTCTTAAACCCTTACCGGTAGTGAAAACTGATAAGGCAGGTGAGTCTCATGATATGGTTACCGATCCTGAATTCAGGTACCGTCAGCGCTATGCCGATCTGGTTGTCAATCCTCAGGTAAAAGAAGTTTTCATCAAACGCTCGCAGATCATGAATTCCCTGCGTACGACCTTCCATTCAAAGGGATACCTTGAAGTTGAAACGCCGGTTTTGCAACCCATTCCCGGAGGGGCAGCCGCACGGCCTTTTGTTACCCATCACTATACGCTGGATATGCCCCTGTATCTGCGTGTTGCAAATGAACTCTACCTCAAACGACTTATTGTAGGGGGGTTTGACGGAGTGTATGAATTTTCAAAGGATTTCAGGAACGAGGGTATGGATCGCACTCACAATCCTGAATTTACTGTAATGGAAATTTACGTAGCCTATAAGGATTACAACTGGATGATGGACTTTACAGAAGAAATGATAGAGAAAGTTGCCCTTGATCTTTACGGCGACACCAAGGTCACACTTGCCGAACAAGTGATCGACTTTCAGCGCCCCTTCAGGCGTATCAGTATGTACGATGCCATACAGGAACATACCGGAATTGATATCAGTACTATGGATGAAGAGGCTTTGCGCAAGACCTGCAGGGATCTTGGGCTTCCTGCTGAACCGGGTATGGGAAAGGGAAAACTGATCGATACGATCTTCGGGGAAAAATGTGAAGCAAAGTATATTCAACCCACCTTTATTACCGATTATCCGATTGAAATGTCTCCGCTTTGCAAGAAACACCGCACGAAAGCGGGGCTTGTGGAACGCTTCGAACTGATGGTTAACGGAAAAGAGCTTGCCAATGCTTACAGTGAACTCAATGATCCCCTCGATCAGCGGGAGCGTTTTGAGCATCAGTTGCAGCTGTCGCAAAAGGGAGATGACGAGGCTATGTTTATCGATCAGGATTTTTTGCGTGCACTGGAATACGGCATGCCGCCTACGGCAGGGCTGGGAATAGGTATTGACCGTCTGACCATGATCATGACGAATTCGCATTCGATTCAGGACGTATTGTTCTTTCCGCAGATGAGGCCCGAGGCGAGAGCTGGCGGCGAGGCGACCGAATCCACGAACACAACTAAAACTAACTAATCGGTTGTGAGTAAATGAGTCAAGCACAACATAAGATAGCTGTCATCGGAGCAGGAAGCTGGGCGACCGCCCTGGTAAAAATGTTCTGTAACAATGTGGAGCAGCTGCAGTGGTGGATACGGAGTCAGGAGACGTTGAATTTTATCAACAGGTATCACCACAATCCCAATTACCTGAGTTCGGTGGAGCTGGACATTGAAAAAATTGAGGCGGGCAACGACCTTCGCAAAGTGGTTGCCGGCGCAGACATTCTGGTGATGGCCATTCCTGCAGCTTTTCTGAAGGAAAGCATAGCTGCTTTAACGTCCGAGGATTTAAAAGGAAAAATTATTTTTTCGGCTATCAAAGGGATTGTTCCCGAAGACAATTTAATTGTCGCTGAGTTTTTCAATACCAAATACCATCTTCCATTTTCAAGTATAGGGGTTATTGCAGGTCCCTGCCATGCAGAGGAAGTAGCTTTGGAAAAACTTTCTTATCTGACGATTGCTTCTCAAAACACGGAGGCTGCCAGCTATCTCGCTTCCCAGATTTCCTGCAGGTACATCAAGACAACGGTCTCTGACGATATTTACGGAACTGAGTATTCGGCAGTACTTAAAAATGTATTTGCTATTGCGGCAGGAATATGTCATGGTTTGAGTTACGGAGACAATTTTCAATCGGTGCTGGTGTCCAATGGCATTCAGGAAATCAAACGTTTTGTGGATACGGTGCATCCCATTACACGGGATATCAACAGTTCGGCCTATCTGGGTGATTTGCTGGTAACGGCTTATTCTCAGTTCAGCCGCAACCGTACATTCGGGGGAATGGTAGGCAAGGGTTATTCGGTAAAAGCTGCCCAGCTTGAAATGAACATGGTGGCGGAAGGGTATTATGCCGTGAAGTGCATTCACGAGCTGAACAAGACCTACCGGGTCGACATGCCGATAACGGATGCAGTGTATCGGATTTTGTATGAGAAGATGGCACCGGCGATTGAGATCAAGTTACTGACGGAGAGGCTTTCGTAGTCATTTGAACCAGCCTGAGTACATTATGTAATTATCGGCGATGCGGTTGATTTCGCCTTTGATGAGCTCCTGGTTGATGTCTTTGACTTTTTTGGCCGGAACGCCGGCGTATATGGAGCCGGCTTCTACAATCGTGTTTTCGAGTACTACCGCTCCGGCAGCAATTATTGTATTGCTGCCGATGACTGCATTGTCCATGACGATGGCGCCCATTCCGATCAGGACATTGTCTTCTATCCTGCAGCCGTGAACAATAGCGTTGTGACCGATGGAGACGTTGTTTCCGATCTGGGTTTTGGTTTTCTGATAGGTGCAGTGTATACAGGCTCCATCCTGGACGTTTACTTTGTTGCCCATCCGAATGCTGTTTACATCTCCGCGAACCACTGCATTAAACCAGATGCTGCAATTGTTGCCCATTTCAACATCTCCCACTACTGTTGCGTTTTCAGCCAGGTAGCAGTCGTTGCCGAATTTTGGGAGAATTCCTTTAACTGGTTTTATGAGAGCCATAGTTCTGTTTAACGAAAATACAAATAAAAGGACAGGGCAAATCCTTACATTTGCCGAAAACTTTAGTAACTATGAAGTTCGCCACCAAAGCCATTCACGCTGGTCAGCAGCCCGACCCCTCAACAGGGGCGATAATGACACCCATTTTTCAGACCTCGACCTATGTACAGGCATCACCCGGAAACCACAAAGGGTATGCCTACGCCAGGGGTAAAAATCCGACCCGGTCGGCTCTTGAAAAATGTATTGCCGAACTCGAAAACGCGAAGCACGGTATTTGTTTTTCAAGCGGAATGGGGGCAATCGACGCGGTTGCAAAATTGTTAAGACCGGGAGATGAAGTGATTACCGGAGATGACCTTTATGGAGGAACGTATCGAATGTTTACTAAAATATACGAGCAGTTTGGGATCAAATTTCATTTTATCAATCTTCTCGATCAGACCACAGTAAAAAAGCATATCAATGCAAACACCAGGCTGATCTGGATTGAAACGCCTACCAATCCCATGATGAACATTGTCGATATTGAAGGGTGTTCGAAACTTGCAAAAGCAAATAAGCTTTTGCTGGCTGTTGACAATACGTTCGCTTCTCCTTATCTCCAGAATCCCATGGATCACGGGGCCGATATCGTCATGCATTCGGCCACCAAATACCTGGGAGGGCACAGTGATGTGGTCATGGGTGCACTGTGCGTTAACGATGACAAACTGTATGAGCAATTGTTTTTTATTCTCAATTCCTGTGGTGCCAACCCGGGACCAATGGATTGTTTCCTTGTCTTAAGGGGTATTAAAACCCTTCACATCAGAATGGAAAGGCATTGTTTTAACGGTCGCAAAATCGCCGAATTTTTACGCGGGCACAAAAAGGTGGACAACGTAAACTGGCCCGGATTTACGGATCATCCGGGACATCAGGTTGCCAAAAAGCAAATGAAGGATTTCGGAGGAATGCTTTCCTTTTCACTTAAAGGAAACAAATCAGAAGATGCATTCAGGATAGCTTCTTCTATGAGTGTCTTTTCCCTGGCCGAATCCCTCGGAGGGGTTGAATCCCTTATCGGTCATCCGGCAACCATGACGCATGCTTCAATTCCAAAAGCCGAACGTGAAAAGTCGGGCGTAAGCGATTCCCTGCTTAGGTTAAGTGTGGGAATTGAGGATATCAGCGATCTGCTTAAGGATATCGAATCGGCTCTTCATTGAGCTTAGCTCTTTATTGAGAGCTAAGCTTCTTCTTTGGTCGGCACAAATGTTCCTTTAGTCGTTTCTAAGGTAATTCTAATGATTTAGGGCCTGGTCTTTCTTGCTTTCAAGGTTACATTTTGTTACCTTAGATACGATCGGAACTTAATCTGCTACTCTGTTTAATCCACTTATTATGAAATCAAAATTAGCTTACTTTGCAATACTGATAGCTCTTTCTTTGCATGCGCAGACTCCTGTTCAGCAGACTCCGGTAAGAGCTCATACACCAAAATTCTGCGGACAGGCTGAAATGAATGATGCGGCTATTGCCGCTCACCCTGAGATTGTGCAGGCCACAGAGCAAATGGAAGCTTATTCCCAGGATTACGTGGCCAAGAACAAAGGAGTGAAAACAGCCAGTTCGGGCAAGGTTTTTCTGATACCGGTTGTTTTTCACATTATACACAATTACGGTCCTGAAAACATTCCTGATGCTGAGATTTATAATGAAATGATTCAACTCAACAATGATTACCGAATGTTAAACAGCGACTCAACTCTTGTTATTTCTCAATTTGACACCATCAAGGCCGACGCGCATTTTGAATTTCGTCTTGCTCAAAAAGACCCCAATGGAAACTGCACCAATGGAATTGATCGTATTGCCAGTGTACTAACCTATGACGCCGGCGACAGTTCAAAGCTAAACCAGTGGGATCCTTCAAAATATTTAAATGTGTGGGTGGTAAATAGTCTTTACAATGATTTTGCAGGTTATACCTACATTCCTTCAACGGCGGCTAATCCGGCAATTAAACCCTATGATGGGGTTATTATGCTCTATGATTATGTAGGGGGCATTGATCAAAGCATTCCCCAGGTTTCACGCTGTCTGACCCATGAAATAGGGCATTATTTCAATCTTTACCACCCCTGGGGCCCTTCGAATGCTCCAGGTGTTAAATGCGGTAATGACGGCGTGAATGACACTCCTGTTACCAAAGGTTACGACTATTGTCCGACCTCACCTTCAGATGCTGAAATATGTACAGCCGGAGTAGTTGAAAATTATCAGAATTTTATGGAATATTCTTATTGCAGCAATATGTTTACTGCAGATCAGGCTTCGCGTATGCACGCTGCAGCATATTCCTCAGTGGCTAACAGAAATAATTTATGGCAACCCGCCAACCTGACGGCTACAGGTATCAATATTGATACGACCGTTAATAATCTTTGCACCGCTGCTTTTACCATGGATAAAAATACCATCTGTGAAGGCGCCAGCATCAATTTTACCGATGCTTCCTGGAACGGAACGCCTACGAGCTGGAACTGGTCTTTTCCCGGTGGAAAGCCTGCGACTGCAACTACTTCTTCTGTAAATGTGGTCTATCCTGATCCGGGAACTTACGGAGCAACCCTTACTGTGAGCAACGGGGTATCTTCCCCATCTGTGACCGAAAACAATATTGTTTTTGTGCTATCTTCTACGGCTGCTCAAAGTGCTCCTTTTTTCGACGGTTTTGAAACCGGAGGGCCTTTTCCCAATGCGAACTGGGCGTTTGATGAAATCACCCAGGAAAGTGATTATTCCTGGGCAACTACTTCTCCCGGATACAATAGCAATACGTCTGCATTTATCAATAATTTCGACTGCGACACTGCGGCTACCGGCCAGCTTTTCAGCACTACTATCAATCTGAGTACGGTTCCCAGTCCCAAATTGTATTTCAGGGTTGCCTATGCCCAGAAAGAAGCCAGTAACACGGATAGCCTGAATGTATTTGTTTCGTCTAATTGCGGCGCTGGCTGGGGTTCCCCCAGATTTAAGGCATCCGGTAAAAATCTGGCTACCGTTGCTCCTACAACTGCTCCTTTTAAGCCATCCTCTGCAAGTCAATGGAAATTGGATTCTGTCAGCCTGACTCCATTTGCTTCCATGAAAAACGTTCGGATTATTTTTCAGTTCAGCAACGGATTGGGAAACAATATCTACCTGGATAATATTAACATTGCCAGCAGTGATATTTCAGCCGGAATAGAGGAAGACCTGATGAAGAATACGATTGATATGAATTTGTACCCTAACCCAGTCGGTGACAACGCAACGCTTTCATTTTACCTGGCCAACAGTGCGAGTGTTTCGATACGGATTTATGATATTTTGGGTAAGGAAATCATGAGCCTGGCCAATGGGGAAAAGCTTGGCAACGGAACCCATCAATATGCCGTTTCTTCATCCGGAATCAGCTCGGGTATTTATTTTGTCAGATTGCTGGCGGATGATCAGCAATTTGTTCAGAAGTTTGTAGTAAGGTAGAAATTTCCTCCGGCCTTTTTTTTCGTAAATTTGCTGCAATTAAACAGCACGGATTTAATGCAAAAAGACGAAAAAGTTTTATTGGAAGAATTCCAGTCAAAAATTGACAAGGGAGTAAAAATCGAACCCAAGGATTGGATGCCTTTGAAATACCGTAATCAGTTGATACGGATGATGTCTCAGCATGCTCATTCAGAGATTGTCGGGATGCTGCCTGAAGGGAATTGGATTACCAGAGCACCGAGTCTGCGCCGGAAGGCGATTTTGCTTGCCAAGGTTCAGGATGAGGCCGGACATGGCATGTATCTGTATAGCGCAGCCGAGACCCTGGGAATCGACCGCACTACGTTACTTGAGCAGCTCCACAGCGGGAAGGCCAAATATTCAAGTATTTTCAATTACCCTACACTAACCTGGGCCGATATCGGAGCAATTGGCTGGCTGGTAGACGGTGCGGCTATTATGAATCAGACAGCTCTGGCGAAAGGTTCCTATGGACCCTACTCGAGAGCAATGGTAAGAATATGCAAAGAAGAAAGTTTCCACAACAGACAGGGGTATGAGATTATGTGTTCGCTTGCATTCGGTTCTCAGGAGCAGAAACAGATGGCCCAGGATGCCTTGAACCGCTGGTGGTGGCCAGCTATCATGATGCTTGGTCCCAGTGATGATAATTCTCCGAATACTGAAGAGCTCATGCGCTGGAGGGTGAAAATGGAAAGCAATGATGCTATACGTGAACGGTTTATTGACCGGACTGTGCCTCAGGCTGATTACATAGGGCTCAGCATACCCGATCCCGAACTTAAAATCGATGAAGCAACCGGTCATTATAAGCACGGCCCGATTAACTGGGAAGAATTTTTTAATGTCATCAAGGGCAATGGACCCTGCAACAAATCCCGGCTGAAGACACGTGTGGATGCAGATCGAAATGGGAAGTGGGTAAGGGAAGCAGCGGAGGCGTATGCGGCTAAAAGAGTGATTAGGGATGATACTGATTTTTAATAAAGGAATGAATACTAACATGGAAAAAGATACGCAGTGGCCGCTTTGGGAAATTTTTATTCAGGCCAATCCCGGAATTCCTCATAAACATGTTGGCAGCCTTCATGCGGCTGATGCAGAAATGGCTCTTCAGAATGCACGTGATGTGTATACGCGCAGAAATGAAGGAATCAGTATCTGGGTGGTTGAAGCCAGGTTTATCAAAGCTTCAAGTCCCGAAGATGCAGGCTCTTTTTTTGAACCTGCAAATGATAAAGTGTACCGGCACCCTACGTTTTACAAAGTACCCGATGGGGTGAAATACTTATAGCTTTATGGAGACGGATCAGGCTCTTTTTAATTATTTACTCCGGCTGGCTGACAGCAGTCTGATACTCTCCCAGCGTCTGGCGGAGTGGTGCGGTCATGGACCGATACTCGAGGAAGATATTGCCCTGACCAATGTTTCACTGGACCTTTTGGGACATGCCACCGCACTTCTTACGTATGCCGGAAAAGGAAAAAGCGCTGACGATCTTGCGTTTTTGCGTTCTGAACGTGAATACAGAAACATTTTGCTTGCAGAACAGCCCAATGGGGACTTTGCCTGTACGATGCTTCGTCAGTTTTTGACAGACAGCTGGCACTATTATCTTTATGCGTCCTTGCAAAAAAGCAAGGACGAAACCCTGGCAGCGATTTCTGTAAAGTTTTTGAAAGAGATAACCTATCACTTGCGGCACAGTTCAGGCTGGGTACTCCGGCTCGGAGACGGGACAGCTGAAAGTCACCTGCGGATTCAAAATGCCCTGGATGAACTCTGGAGTTTTACCGGAGATTTGTTTGACAGCGATTCAGCCGATGAGCTAATGCTGGCAGCAGGCATAGGGGCTGATCTGAATGAAATCAGAAAGCAGTGGACTGCTCATGTAAGCGAACTGCTTAACAAAGCGACCCTTAAGATTCCTGAATCCTCCTTTATGCAAAAAGGGAGTTTACAAGGCAGACATACCGAGTACCTGGGCTATTTATTAGCTGAAATGCAGTATTTGCCCAGGACCTATAGGGATGCAAAATGGTAACTAAAGAATTTCTGGTTGGTTTGCTTTCTGAAATTCCGGATCCTGAAATTCCTGTTATTACTATTAAAGATCTGGGGATTCTCAGGGAGGTTGAAATGGGTAAGGATTCCTGTTCGGTAACAATTACCCCTACCTATTCGGGGTGTCCTGCTATGAGGCTTATCGAAGATCAGATTCGGGATGTGCTTTCAGGGCAGGGAATAAAAAATATTCAGGTTAACATGAGTTATTCGCCTGCATGGACTACGGATTGGATTTCGGATGAGGCTCGTGAAAAACTGAGAAAATATGGAATTGCTCCTCCTGAGCACACGAGCGTGGACAAAGGGATCCTGATGGGGAAGTCAACATTTCCGGCCTGTCCACAGTGTAAATCCATAAATACAGAACTGATCAGTCAGTTTGGTTCAACAGCATGCAAGGCACTCTACCGTTGCAAAGATTGCAGGGAACCCTTCGATTATTTTAAATGCATATAATATGAGCCTGATTAAATCTGAATTAAAGGGAAATGTATTGGCGGTTTGTCTCAATCGTCCTGAAAAATTTAACAGCTTTAACAGGGAAATGGCGCTGGAACTTCAGGAGGTTCTGAAACGCGGAGAGAAAGAGCGGGGTGTGCGGTCTATTTACCTGAGTGCGGAGGGAAAGGCTTTTTGTGCCGGACAGGATCTGGCGGAAGCCGTTGATCCTGCTGGTGTTGGAATTGCCCGTATTGTGGATGAGCATTACAACCCCATCATTCGTTTTCTTCGTTCAATAGAAAAGCCAGTTGTTTGTGCGGTAAATGGAGTTGCTGCCGGTGCTGGTGCCAATCTTGCCCTGGCATGTGATATTGTGCTGGCCGGGAGTTCGGCTTCCTTTATACAGGCATTTATAAAAATCGGACTGATTCCGGATAGCGGGGGAACATTTATTCTTCCGCGTCTGATCGGGTTTCAACGGGCAGCTGCATTGATGATGACCGGTGACAAAGTTGGTTCTGCTGAAGCCCTTCAGATGGGAATGGTTTATAAAGTGATTGCGGATGATCAGCTGCAGGCAGAAGGAATGAAAATGGCTATGGCGCTGGCAGAGATGCCTACCAGGGGAATCGGACTTACCAAGCGTTTGTTGAATGCTTCTTTGTCCGGCGGAACGCTTGACTCGCAGCTGAAGGCTGAAATGCAGCTTCAGGAGGAGGCTTTTCATACATTTGATTGCAAGGAAGGGGTAATGGCATTTTTGGAGAAACGTAAACCTTCATTTAAAGGAGAATAAACGTGATACTAATCGGAGTTATCGGATCGGGAGCCATGGGCAGCGGAATTGCTCAGGTTGCTGCGACTGCAGGTCATGAGGTGCTGGTTTTTGATTCCAATGCACAGGCGCTTGAAAAATCAAAAGCGGGGCTTGAAGCCGTTTATCTTCGTCTGGTTGAAAAACAAAAAATCAGCAGGGAAGCTGCCGACCTTATTTTGAAACACATTCGCTTTGTGTCGGGTCTTGACGAATTCAAAGACTGCGGATTGGTTATTGAGGCCATCGTAGAAAACCTGGCCGTTAAGCAAGCTGTATTTGCTCAGCTGGAAGGAATTGTTACTGCCGATGCTATATTGGCTACCAATACTTCTTCGCTTTCCATTACTTCGATTGCATCGGCCTGCAGCAAACCTGAACGGGTTATGGGAATTCATTTTTTCAATCCGGCACCGCTGATGCCACTGGTGGAACTGATTCCCGGAATCGCTACCAGGGCTGAAGTTTTTTTTAAGGCGAAGGATATACTGGGAACCTGGAAAAAGGAACTTGTAACCGCAAAGGATACCCCCGGTTTTATTGTAAACCGGGTAGCAAGGCCTTTTTACGGAGAAGCAATCAGGATTTACGAAGAAGGTTTTGCCGATTTCGCTACGATTGACTGGGCGATGAAGGAGCTCGGCGGTTTTAAAATGGGCCCTTTTGAGCTTATGGACATGATCGGGAACGATATCAATTATACGGTTACGGAGACCGTCTGGACCCAACTGTTTTTTGATCCGCGTTACAAACCTTCAATCACACAGAAGCGTCTGTTCGAAGCGAAACGTTTTGGAAAAAAAACCGGACAGGGTTATTACAACTATTCGGGATCTGAAGCACTTCCGGTTCCGAAAAAAAACAATGAATTGGGAAACGATATTTTTCTAAGGATACTTTGTATGTTAATCAACGAGGCCACCGAAGCGCTGCATTTGAAAATAGCTACACGCGAGGATATCGATCAGGCCATGACGAAAGGTGTAAATTACCCCAAAGGGCTTTTAAAGTGGGCCGATGAAATTGGCCTGGGGCTCGTTTATAAATTGGTCAGTCATTTACACCAGGAATACGGGGAAGACCGTTACCGTCCGAGCATACTTTTGAAAAATATGGCCCGAACCGAACAAAATTTTTATCAATAAAAGGGTAACAATCAAAACTATGGCGACACTAAAAACAGCCTACCTGGTCGACGGAATAAGAACTCCGGTAGGGAGTTTTCAAGGAGGATTATCAACCATACGAACAGACGACCTGGCTGTTGTTGTACTTAAAGAATTGCTGAGAAGAAACCCGGGGATCAGTGCCGAAGCGATAGGAGATGTGATTTTGGGTTGCGCCAATCAAAGCGGGGAAGACAACCGCAATGTTGCCCGGATGGCCTTACTTATGGCTGGTCTGCCTGTTTCAGTGCCCGGAGAAACGGTCAACCGCTTATGCGCTTCGGGACTTTCTGCGTCCATTGCTGCTGCACGGGCAATACAACTGGGGGAAGAGGAGCTGATGATTTCAGGGGGCGTGGAGAACATGACACGGGGACCCTGGATCCTGTCGAAGACCAGTACTGCTTTCGGAAGGGATGTCCAGCTTTTTGACAGTAGTTTTGGCTGGCGCTTTGTCAATCCAAAAATGAAAGAGCTTTACGGTACTGATGCTATGGGAGAAACTGCCGAAAATCTTGCCGAACGGGATAAAATCAGCAGGGAAGACCAGGATGCCTTTGCTTACCATAGTCAGATGAAGGCTGCGGCGGCCCAAAAAAAGGGCCGCCTGGCTCAGGAGATTGTGCCGGTTCAGATACCTCAACGCAAGGGAGAAGCTGTTAAGTTTGAAAACGATGAATTTATAAAACCTGCTACAACGCTGCAAGGTTTGGCCGGATTGAAAACTTCTTTCAGGGCATCGGGTACTGTTACAGCCGGCAATTCTTCCGGTCTGAATGATGGGGCTGCGGCATTGCTGCTGGCCTCCGAGGAAGCTCTGAAAAAACACGGGCTTAAACCCCTTGCCCGTATTGTTTCTTCAGCTGTGACCGGAGTTGAGCCCCGTGTTATGGGTATAGGACCCGTATCCGCTTCGAACAAAGCGCTGCAAAGGGCCGGACTTAAAATGGAGGACATGGACATCATTGAGCTGAATGAAGCATTTGCAGCTCAGAGCCTTGCCTGCCTTCGGGCCTGGGGCTTAGCTGATAACGACCCCAGAGTAAATCCCAATGGCGGAGCCATCGCTATCGGGCATCCGCTGGGGATGAGCGGAGCGAGGATTTTAAACTCAGCTGCGATTGAACTGCATCAGCCTTCTGTGGCCGGGGCCCGTTCTTCGGACCGTAAATACGCTTTGGTTACCATGTGTGTAGGGTTGGGGCAGGGTTATGCCGTCATCATAGAAAAAACCTAAAAATGATTTACCAGTTCAAGGGAATAAAACCGGTTGTTCATGAAAGCTCTTTTGTGCATCCGCAGGCGAGCGTAATAGGGGATGTGATCATAGGCAAACACGTATATATAGGTCCCGGGGTTTCCCTGCGGGGGGATTTCGGGCAGATTGTAATTGAAGATGGGTGCAATGTACAGGACAATTGCACCATTCATATGTTTCCGGGAGTACAGGTGCTGCTGAAAGAAAATGCCCACATCGGACACGGAGCGGTGGTTCACGGTGCGCAGGTGGGTAAAAACGTGATGGTGGGAATGAATTCGGTTCTTATGGATAATGTTGTGGCGGGAGATAATTCGATTATCGGTGCTATGACCTTTGTACCGACCGGAATGATTATTCCTGAGCGTAAGGTTGTTGTGGGAAATCCGGCAAAGCTGCTGAAAGATGTTACGGATGAAATGCTCGTCTGGAAAACCGAAGGGACAAGGCTCTACCAGGTACTGGCAAGTGATTGCCTGAAAACAATGAAGAGTTGCGAGCCTTTAAGAAGGGTTTCTGGCAGCAAGCCGGCTGCCAAAAAGCAGGCAGATCAGGCGGTTGCGGCAGCTCAGAAAAAATCCTATAAAATCTGGAAGGAGACCAAACGCACCTGAGCTTTGAGAACTAGCCTGCGGTTTTTGTTTGCGCTTCTTGCTGTCGGCATTCTGGCTATTCTCTTGCTGAGCCTGGTTGCAGGGTACACTTCTTCTCTGCGGTTTTTGCTTTCTTATTTTCATCTTGGGAAATATGCCGATCGGGCGTTTAAACTGGTAACGCCTTCTCATTTTCATCTGCTTCAGGTTCTTTTGCTTCTTTTTGGTTTGGTTTTGGTTTATCTGATTTTTAACGCGGGTCGTATTGAAGGATACTTGCGGCGATTTTTAAATTCCTTTGTTTTCAGGTTCAGGCAAACGACCAACCTGTATTTTATACTGTTTGTGATTTTGTCCCTGGGAATTGCTGTTTACTTTTCTCTGGTTATGCCTGTTTCATTTGACGAGGCGTTTACCTACATGAATTTTTCTTCCAGGGGTTTGGTTGCTTCCATGACCTATTACCCCAAACCCAATAATCATATTTTGCATTCACTGCTGACTAATCTGTCGCTGACGTTGCCTTTTGCGCCTTTGTTTCTGATGCGCCTGCCTACGCTTTTTGTGAATCTGCTGCTGTTGTTTGTGACCTATCATTTTCTCAGTGAACAGTTCAGTGAAAAATTTGCGCTCTTTACTTGTTCAATAAATGCCTTGTTCTTTTACAGTATTTTTTACAGTTACGAATCCCGTGGATACGAGTTGTTTGCCTTGTTTTTCGTTTTGTCCGTGTACTGTTCTTTTAAAATCGTTTCGGCTCCTTCAAGCCGGTATTATTGGATTTGCCTGGTTGTTTCATTCATTTTGGGCTTTTATACCATGCCCTGTTTTCTTTATCCCTGTCTTTCGCTGAATATGTTTATTTTGTTGGGTCGGCGCCGATTGACACTTTATCAGGTTGTCAGCAATTTGGTTGCGGGATGTGTCGTGGCGCTGCTCTACGCTCCGATAGTGATTGTGAACGGGCTGGGTGCTCTTGTTGCGAATGAATACGTGAAGCCTCTTTCCCGGGCTGTTGTGCTTTCGCGCTTGCCCGGATATTTCTATTCGTTTTTGACGGAGATGTCTGGTTGGCCGGCTGTGGTTGTTATCGTTTTTCTTGCAGCAGGATTGTTATACCTCTGTTTGGGGCCTGTAGCTAACATGAAGAAATATTATAATGCACCTAATATGAGCAACATACGGAAATTATTTTTTGTTGTGATGCTTTTGAGTTTGCCGGTGTTTCTGTTGGTTCATTCGGTCATTCCGTTTCCAAGGACGCTTTATTATTATGACATTCTGATTTGTGTTCTCTGTCTTTCGCCTTTTTCAGCTTTTATTGAAAAAGCCAGCTTTCCGGTTTTGTTTGGATTGATACTGTCTTTTGCCATTGTGATGTGTATTCGTTTTAACAGCCTGGTCAGACCATATGAACGGGATGCCTTTGAGGCGCGCGAAATGGCGAATAAGATTGCTGACGGAAATTCTTTTTTGGTTTCTTCGGGGCTGTTTGATGTTTACCTGGGGTATTATATGAAAACCAGGTATAAGAAATCTGTTGAGATGATTTGTTTTCCGGTGCCGGGGGTAAATGCGGATACGCTTGCTCCGAATAGATTTGATTATGTGGTTGTCGATAAAGTGAAAGACTTTACCAAAATCAGAAAGCCACTGCTATCCAATGATTACGTGAGGGTTTATTAAACCGTCATAATTTCTTTTTCCTTGCTTTCCAGATGCTTCTCAGCTTTTACCGAATAGGAGTCGGTCAGTTGCTGAACCTTGGTTTCGGCTTCTTTTGCTTCGTCTTCGGGAAGGCCGTTGGCTTTCAGTTTCTTTATCGCATCGTTGGCGTCCTTACGGATGGTACGAAGGGTAACTTTGCAATCTTCTCCGACTGTCTTCGCTTTTTTGACCAGATCTTTTCTGCGGTCTTCGGTGAGTGAGGGAACATTAATGCGGAGCACGGTTCCATCACTCTGTGGATTCAGGTTCAGGTTGGCATCAATAATTGCTTTTGTGAGGGGTTCCAGCATTGATTTTTCCCAGGGTTGAACGACAATCGTGCGGGCATCAAGGGTATTTACATTGGCCGTCTGATTCAGCGGCATTTTAGACCCGTAGTAATCTACCATGACACTGTCCAGCATAGCCGGGTTGGCTTTTCCGGCCCTGACTTTCAGCAACTCTGCTTCCAGATGCGAAATGGCTTTTTCCATTAATTGTTTGGCGGAATCGTAACAGGCTTGAACTTTTGGATCCATGTTATCAGTGATTAGTGATTAGCGATTAGCGATTAGGCATTAGGGTTGGTTAAAGTTAAAAATAAACTTTAATTTCTGAATGCCGAATGTTGAACTAAAATTCAACAAGGGTGCCCACTTTTTCCCCGACGACGATTTTTTTCAGGTTGCCTTGTTTGTTCATGTCGAATACGATGATGGGGAGTTTGTTTTCGTTGCAGAGGGTAAAGGCTGTCATGTCCATTACCTCCAGGCCTTTTTGATAGACTTCGTTGAAGGTGATGGTTTCGTATTTTACGGCGGCTTTGTCTTTTTCCGGATCGGCTGTGTAAATTCCGTCGACCCGGGTTCCTTTGAGAATCACCTCGGCCTGAATCTCAATTGCGCGAAGGGTTGCAGCTGTGTCTGTAGTGAAATAAGGATTGCCGGTACCTGCACCGAATATGACCACTCTGCCTTTTTCCAGGTGGCGTACTGCTTTTCTTCGAATGAAGGGTTCGCAGATTTCTTCCATTTTGATGGCAGAAAGCAGCCGTGTATCAACATGTATGCTTTCCAGTGCGCTTTGAAGGGCCATGCTGTTGATCACCGTGGCCAGCATACCCATGTAATCGCCATGTACGCGATCCATTCCACCCTGTTCGGCCTGTACCCCTCTGAAAATATTACCCCCTCCGATAACTATAGCCACTTCGACTCCGGCCCTGGCAATCTCTTTAATTTCATGGGCATACTGCATCAGCCTTTTGTTGTCAATGCCAAACTGCTTATCCCCCATGAGGGCCTCGCCGCTTAGTTTCAGTAGGATTCGTTTATATTTCATTTTACTAGTATCAAAAAAAATCCCCCGATTTCGGAGGATTTGAATTCAACTTAATGAATACCGCTTGAAGCCTGTTACTGTCAGGCCATTGCCTGACTCTTTGAGGTATTGGGCGACTGTCTTTTTACTGTCTTTTATAAATTCCTGGTTGAGGAGTGTCGATTCCTTGTAGAACTTATTGATTTTACCCTGGGCAATTTTTTCCACCATGTCTTCGGGTTTGCCTTCCTGCCGAATCAGGTCACGGGCAATCTCCAGTTCTTTCTCCAGCATTTTCGGATCCACATCGGCTTTGTCAACCGCAACAGGAGCCATAGCGGCTACCTGCATGGCTACATCTTTCTGAACATCGGCAGTAACATCGGCTTTGTTGAATCCGACAACAGTTGCCAGACGGTTTCCGGGGTGAATGTAAGCAGTCACCTTTTCGGCTTCCACAATTTCGTAACGGGTCAGATCAATCTTTTCTCCGATTTTTCCAACCTGTTCGGTAATTTTATCAGCAATGGTAAGTCCGTTTCCGTTGTAGGAAAGAGCTTTCAATTCTTCTATGGTCTTCGGTTTTTTATCGATTGCAATCTGTGCAATCTGGGCAACGAATTTGGTAAATTCTTCGTTCTTGGCAACGAAATCGGTTTCGCAGTTTACCACCACCAATACACCACGTTTATTATCTGCGGTTGTTTTGGCGAGCACTACGCCTTCGTTGGCGGCGCGGTCGCTGCGGCTGGCAGCTACTTTCTGTCCTTTCTTACGGAGCAGGTCGATCGCTTTTTCAAAATCACCTTCCGCTTCAGTCAAGGCTTTTTTGCAGTCCATCATGCCTGCACCTGTAGTTTGCCTTAGCTTGTTTACGTCTGTTGCGGTTATAGTTGACATGATTTATTCAGTATTATTGAATGGTATGTAGTAGATTGAATGGCATGTAGTATTTACTTCTTTCTGGGTTGTCCGGTGCGTGCGGCGGGACTTCCGGGACGCGGAGCTGAAGTAGCAGCTCCCTTACGGGGACGCTGTTTTGTAGCGGCAGCAGCAGGAGCAGCTTCGGCTTCTTCATCTGAATATTTTTTCAGTTTGGCATCCGTGCTGACCAGTTCTTCAACCTGCTCTTTTGATGTGCGTTCTTCGGCTTCTGCTTTTTCTTCAGCAGCTGCCTGAGCTTCTTTATCCATTTTGCGATCACCCAGGCCTTCTTCGATAGCCTTTACAATAAGTTCAGTAATGATTGCTATAGAAGAAGAGGCATCGTCGTTTCCGGGGATTGCCAGATCAACTTTATTGGGATCTGAGTTGGTGTCGACAATAGCATACGTGGGGATGTTGAGTCTTTTTGCCTCCGATACGGCAATGTGCTCTTTCATGATGTCTACAATGAAAAGCGCTGCAGGCAAACGGGTAAGATCGGCTACGCTGCCCAGCTGGGTTTCGAGCTTTGCACGCTCACGGGCAATCATCAGACGTTCTTTCTTGGAGATATTGTTATAGGTTCCGTCAGCCGTCAGCTTGTCAATCTGAGTCATTTTGCGAATGGCCTTGCGGATGGTGGCGAAATTGGTAAGCATACCGCCGGGCCAGCGCTCGGTTACATAAGGCATGTTAATTCGTTTAACCTTTTCGGCAACGATTTCTTTACCTTGTTTCTTAGTGGCAACAAACAGGATTTTCTTTCCTGAACGCGCAATTGCTTTCAACGCTACAGAAGCTTCGTCGATTTTTGCAACTGTTTTGTTCAGGTCAATAATGTGGATTCCGTTCTTTTCAGTGAAAATGTAGGGAGCCATTGCAGGATTCCATTTTCTGCGCAAGTGGCCAAAATGTACACCCGCTTCCAGTAATTCGTTGAAATTTGTTCTTGACATTCTATCTGTGTTTGTTTTTGTGTCTGATTTGTTTTCGATAAAAATATTCGCTTAACGTTTGCTGAACTGGAAGCGTTTACGCGCCTTCTTCTGACCCGGTTTCTTACGTTCAACCATTCTGGGGTCGCGGGTAAGCAGGCGATCAGGTTTAAAGGAAACACGCAGGGTATCATCGACCGAGATCATCGCTTTTGCAATCGCAAGGCGCAGGGCTTCTGCCTGGCCGGTGAGTCCTCCGCCGTCAATGGTTGCCGTAATATCGTATTTGTCAACAGACTTGGCGATAACCAAAGCCTGAGTCACTTTGTACCGCAGGATTTCGGTTGGAAAGTAATCTTTGTAACTTTTTCCGTTAACAGTAATTTCTCCTTTGCCACGTACCGCATAGATGCGGGCTTTAGATGTTTTTCTTCTTCCTGATGCGTTGATGACTTCCATCGTGTTTAGTTAAATCGTGGTTATTTAATTGTGGTTAATTTAATCGCTTTGGGTTGTTGTGCTTCGTGCGGGTGTTTTGCTCCAACATAAACGTGAAGGTTTTTATAAACCTGGTCTCCCAGTTTGGTCTTTGGAAGCATTCGTTTAACTGCCATTTCAACGATGCGTTCGGGAAATGTACGCATCAGCTCTTTTGGGGTAGCAAAGCGTTGTCCTCCGGGATGGCCGGTATGACGAATGTATACTTTATCTGCCAGTTTCTTGCCGGTCAGTTTTATTTTTTCAGCATTGATCACTACGATGTTGTCACCGCTGTCCATATGAGGCGTGAAGGTAGGTTTGTGCTTTCCTCTGAGCATATAGGCTACGCGGCTTGCCAACCGGCCCAACACTTCGTTTTCGGCATCTACCAGTATCCAGTTTTTTTGAGCAGTTTCCTTGTTTTTATAAACTGTCTTGTAGCTAATTGAGTCCACGATTACCTGATTTTTTAGTTCAATAAATTATACAATTCCCCAAAAGGGGTTGCGAAGATAAAAAGGATTTTGAAACTGAGCAAGTTTAGGGCCAAAATAGTTCAGAAATGGTAGCCTTTGAAGCCTTTTGTAAATTCGTCGGTAGCAAAATCGGGGTTTAACTGAAGGTTTCGGTAAGAATAGGATTCGAAAAGCCCTTTATCATCATACACCACCATATACAAAGGAAGCAGCAGGTTTTTATCGAGGTACATAAGGGTCATTTTGGCATAACTGTTGGGAATTTGTATTTCCTGGCCTTCTTTCAGGTCAGAATAGCTCTTCAGGTCTTTGTTCAGTTCTTTTATCATATATTCACTTAGCCTAAGTCTACGGGCAATATTTATCAGCGTTTCGTTCTTTTTAACGCGATACGGTTTATAAGCAAAATCAGGGTTCATAACCATTATTTTATAAGCATCTCTGCCGTCCATTTTTTTAATGCCCTCATATAAAAAACGGGTATCAAAGTGATTTCCGGATTGAATGACCGCATAAGCAATGATGTCTTTGAAATAGTCGTATCCCACTTCGTGTATGGTATGGTGCTGATTTTCCATCATCAGGGATCCGTAGGGGTTCAGGTTCAGGTTTAGGTAAGGAAATCGATTGGGGTTAACCAGTGCGTCTCCATCATTTTTTCCCTCCAGCCACAAAACTTCTGTTCCCTTAATGTTCAGGTACAATTTACGCGGAGAACGCTGCAATTTAATGGTGGACTCAGAGCTTCTTAATTTTCCGTCCAGACGTTCAGAAACGGAAAGGTCGTACTTCAGACCCTTGACGGCATCTACGGCTTTAAGCATTTGATCGATCAGGGCTGCGCATTTTAGTTCTTCCTCCGGCAAATCAGATGCGGGACATGGATTTGCGCTGCGGGAAGGATAAAAGGAGCCTGAAAGGTAAGGCGAAAGCGTAAGGAAAAGCGCAAGGGAAAGGGTACATCCTATTGACAAAAAAAAGGCTTCACGTTTAGGTGAAGCCTGTAATTTTTGGTAACACATTCCTTTATTTTTTCTTATCCGCAGCAATGGCATTTACATGCCGGGTTAATTTGGATTTGATGTTTGAAGCTTTGTTCTTATGGATTACATTTTTCTTAGCCAGTTTGTCAATCATCGAAGTAATCTTCGGAAGTTCTCCTTCCGCCTTTTTCTTATCCGTCTCAGAACGCAAAGCTTTTATAGCAGTACGGGCTGTTTTGGTATAATACCTGTTTCTTAAGCGTTTGGAATCGTTCGCGCGTATACGTTTTTCTGAGGATTTGTGATTTGCCATTTTTACCAGTTTATCAAATTTGGACTGCAAAAGTAAGCTATTTCTGTCAAAAAGCAAATTGCAAAATACCTTTTATTGTTTAACTTTGATTATATGAATGCGAAATTCGATAAGAAGGTTCATCTGGGATGGTATAAGTCGATGCTTTTAATGCGACGTTTTGAAGAAAAGGCGGGACAGCTTTATATTCAGCAGAAAATCAGAGGTTTTTGCCATTTATATATTGGCCAGGAGGCCCTGGTGGCCGGAGCCGAAAGTGCTACGCGTAAGGAAGACCGGGTCATTACAGCCTACAGGGATCACGTACATCCCATTGCAAGAGGTGTTGACCCCCGATCTGTAATGGCCGAACTGTTCGCCAAAGCTACCGGCTGTTCCAAGGGAAAGGGGGGGTCTATGCATATGTTCAGCAAGGAACATAATTTTTTCGGAGGACATGGAATCGTAGGAGCACAGATTCCGCTTGGGGCCGGCATCGCTTTTGCAGACCAATACAACAAAAACGATCGTGTCACGCTCTGCTATATGGGAGACGGAGCAGTCAGGCAAGGGGCTTTGCACGAAACATTCAACATGGCCATGCTTTGGAAACTGCCGGTTGTCTTCCTAATAGAAAACAACAATTATGCGATGGGGACCTCCGTTGAACGTACCTCCAACGTTCATGACCTTTATAAACTGGGACTTTCTTACGAGATGCCTTCCTATGCTGTGGACGGAATGAGTTGCGAAGCCGTTCACCGGGCTGTTGAAGCGGCGGCTGACTTTGCGCGCAAGGGCAATGGACCCACACTGCTTGAAATGAAAACGTACCGCTACAGGGGCCATTCTATGAGCGATCCCGGGACCTACAGGAGTAAAGAAGAAGTAGAGGCCGCAAAAAAGCAGGATCCTATTGAGCACGTTTTGGCGATACTTCGGGATAACAAATGGATTTCTGAAAAGGAAATCGAAATCATAGAAGGCGAAGTGAAGGCTGTAATAGAGGATGCCATAAAGTTTGCTGATGAATCACCCTTTCCAGATCCTTCAGAATTATACAATGATGTTTATTCTCAGACCGATTATCCGTTTATAACCGAATCCTAAATTCCTAACCGAATCTTAAAATTGCATTAATCTGTATGGCCGAAATTGTCAAAATGCCCAAACTAAGTGATACCATGACAGATGGCACGGTATCCAAGTGGTTAAAAAAAGTCGGGGATACTGTTAAATCAGGGGACATTCTTGCCGAAATTGATAGCGACAAGGCCACTATGGAGTTTGAATCTTTTTACGACGGGGTTTTGCTGTATATCGGGGTACCTGATAAAAAAGCAGCTCCTGTGGATTCTATTCTCGCGATTATCGGAAAGAAAGGGGAGGATATCAGCAAGCTCATTGCTGACCATGCAACCCTTGCTCCTGCCGCTGTCAGCGCAGACAAGCAGGCTGCAAAAGTACAAAATGCAGTTGCCCAGCCTGCGACAACCCTTGCTCAGCCTGCGACAACCGCTGCTCAGCCCAGCGCACAACCCCTGCAGGATGGCCGCAGTAAAGCATCCCCGCTGGCAAAAAAACTTGCCGAAGAAAAGGGTATTTCGGTAACCATGCTTCGCGGTACCGGTGACGGCGGTCGCGTCATTAAACGCGACATTGAAAATTTCGGACGCTCTACTGTTCCTGATTTTGTCGGAACAGAAGGGTATCAGGAGGTGGAAGTTTCGCAAATGCGAAAGACTATTGCACGACGGCTCGCCGAAAGTAAATTCACGTCTCCGCATTTTTACCTGACTATGGAGATACTAATGGATGAGGTTGTGAAAGCAAGGGAAGCCATCAATACGTTTTCTTCCGTTAAGATATCCTTCAACGATATTGTCATTAAAGCTGTTGCTGCATCCATTCGAAGGCATCCCAAGGTCAATTCCTCCTGGAGGGGTGAAGTGATCCGTTACAATCAACATATTCATATCGGCATGGCCGTTGCAGTAGAGGATGGGCTCCTGGTACCCGTAATACGGTTTGCCGATGGAAAAACCCTCTCTCAGATTGCGGTTGAGGCCAGGGCTTTTTCCCAAAAAGCGAAGGATAAAAAACTGCAACCTCAGGATTGGGAAGGCAATACATTCACCATTTCAAATCTGGGAATGTTCGGAATAGAAGAATTTACAGCCATTATTAATCCACCGGATGCCTGCATTCTTGCTGTTGGAGGAATAAAAGAAAGTGCCGTCGTAAAGAACGCACA
>JABDFU010000033.1 GCA_013286385.1 Bacteroidota bacterium | reverse complement strand
CAACTCGAAGGCGACTGCAACGGTGTTTTTGTTTCAAACAAATCGGGAACTGAGTTTGACGTTACTGAACTGGCATCCGGAAAATCGAATGTAAAATTCACTTACCATGTGATCGGAAACAGAGCGAACAGCAGTAATGCGAACGGAATCATGCCCTATGCTGAGAACAGATTTGCTGCAGCTTCTATAGTACCAAGGCCAATCGCCAAAAAACTGGCGATTACGAAAAAGCTTGAGCCTATAAAGCCCATTGTGATCCCTGCAATAACTGCAACATCCGCCACCGGGACAAAGAAATAAGCTCTTGCTTCAATAAACAAAAAAGCCCCTATTGGGGCTTTTTTTATACCGGTCAGATTAGCGGTTATTCTGAAAATCCTAGGCGTCTATCTTCGCGTATTTCGCATTCTTTTCGATGAATTCCCTGCGGGGAGGTACTTCATCCCCCATCAGCATCGAAAACACCCTGTCGGCCTCTGCTGCACTGTCAATAGTAACCCGGCGAAGGGTGCGGTTTTCCGGATTTAAAGTAGTACTCCAAAGCTGTTCGGCATTCATTTCTCCAAGACCCTTGTAACGCTGTACGTTTACAGAGCTTTCCTTGCCTTCCCCGCCTATTTCTTTTATGGCCAGGTCGCGCTGATCCTCATTCCAGCAATACCGCTGGTTGGTACCCTTTTTAACCAGGTATAAAGGAGGTGTGGCAATATAAATGTATCCGTTCTCAACCAGTTCCTTCATATAGCGGAAAAAGAAGGTCATAATCAGCGTTGTAATGTGACTTCCATCCACATCGGCATCACACATAATAATCACTTTGTGGTAACGGAGTTTTTCAACGTTTAAGGCCCGGTCATCTTCTGCAGTACCACGGGTAACCCCCAGAGCAGTAAACATATTTCGAATTTCCTCATTTTCATAGATGCGGTATTCCATGGCCTTTTCAACGTTCAGGATTTTGCCCCTCAGAGGTAAAATAGCCTGAAAATTACGGTCCCGGCCCTGTTTGGCTGTTCCGCCGGCAGAATCCCCTTCTACCAGAAATATTTCACAGGCCGAAGGATCGCTATTGGCGCAATCGGCCAGTTTTCCCGGCAACCCTGTACCTGTGAGCACGCTCTTACGCTGAACCAGTTCCCGGGCTTTACGTGCCGCATGCCTTGCAGTTGCAGCAAGAATTACCTTGTCTACAATAGTTTTAGCCTGCCGTGGATTTTCTTCGAGGTAATTTCCCAACATTTCACTTACAGCTGTATCCACAAATCCCATCACTTCATTATTCCCGAGTTTGGTTTTCGTCTGCCCCTCGAATTGCGGTTCCTGAACTTTCACAGAAATAACAGCTGTAAGACCTTCACGAAAATCATCTCCACTGATTTCAAGTTTAATCTTTTGAAGCAACCCGGCTTTCTCAGCGTAGGATTTTAAGGTCCGGGTAAGACCGCGGCGAAAACCTGCCAGGTGAGTACCGCCCTCATGCGTATTGATGTTGTTTACATAGCTGTGTATGTTTTCTGAATACGACGTATTATAGGTCATGGCCACTTCGACCGGCATGCCTTTGTCGCTTTCCATATATATTACTTCGGGAATGAGCATTTCCCTGGTAGAATCAAGGTAGAGTGCAAATTCCTTTAAACCTCCCTCCGAATAAAAACTTTCTGTTTTAAAGTTCCCGTCAGTATCCTTGGTTCTCTTATCAGTCAGATTGATGCGAATTCGCTTATTCAAAAATGAAAGCTCCCGCATACGGGTGGCAATGGTTTCGTAATTAAATTCGTGAACAATGAAAATAGATAAGTCAGGTTTAAACGTTACAGTAGTTCCACGGAGCGTGGTTTCCCCGACTTCCTTAACCGGGTAAAGCGGTTTTCCGATTGAATATTCCTGAACATATATTTTGCCGTTGCGATGCACCTCAGCCTTCAGATGAGTAGACAATGCATTGACACAGGAAACCCCTACCCCGTGCAAACCTCCGGACACTTTGTAACTGTCTTTATCGAATTTACCGCCCGCATGCAAAACAGTCATAACCACTTCCAGTGCCGATTTTTTCTCCTTGGCGTGCATGTCTGTAGGGATACCGCGACCGTCGTCCTTTACAGTAACCGAATTATCTTCGTTGATAAACACATCTATATTCTTGCAGTGACCGGCAAGGGCCTCGTCTATTGAATTGTCAACTACTTCGTATACCAGATGATGCAATCCCTTAAAGCCGATATCTCCGATATACATCGCAGGACGTTTGCGAACGGCTTCCAATCCTTCCAATACCTGTATGCTGTCCGCACCGTAATTTGCAGATGCAGTTTCATTCACAATTTCTTCCATAATTCTAGGCTGATTTTTGGTTTTAGGGTTAAGCCTAAATATACTCATTTTTAGCGAGTTAGAAGCCAATTCAGGAGCCTAAAATGGGGTACTTATCAACATTTTTTTGATGAAAATTTTGATAAAAAAAGGGGCGAAAATTTGCTAAAATGAAACTCCCCGCCCTAAGTGGACGAGGTATCTGCCTCAGGCTAGAACAGGTCATTTTTCATACGTTTATACGGGCTACTATAGCAACCATTATGGGCCCTTAATGGTTAGTATTGTACGCGGTATAAAATTGCCCAAAACAGAATGGGTCCCAAGTAACACATGACGCAACTCGCATATTCGCCATAAGCGGCTGAGAACTGACCCCGCTGAGATTAAAACATAAAGGAGGCTCCCGCCATTGCCAGGATTCCCTGGGTGGGATAGTTATTCCAGAGGTCGTAATGGGTATTGGCTATGTTATCCAGATTGACAAACAAATGCAAACTCCTGCTATAGTTATAGTTTATTCCCAGGTTAAGATCCAGAAATCCATTCAATTGTTTTATAGCAAGGTCTCCGTTCGAATCGTAGCTCTGAGCCAGCTGCTTTCCGATGTAATACACATTGGCTTTGAGTATTATTTTCTCGGCAATGGAGTAATCAGCGGCAAAGCTCAGTATGACCTGGGGTTTGTACCAGGGCCTTAGCAGGGAACTCATCTGGTAATGATTGTAATCTGCTTTCGCATAAAACCGCAACCTGGAGGTTTTCTGCCAGGACAGCTCTCCGTGCAAATTAAACACCTGTACATTGTCGTACACCAGATCGAATTTATTGGCCAGCAGATCACTGTAATCCGTCACAAAAAATGGCATGTTATCAACGCTGGAATAAGTCGCTTTCATATTGTAGGAAGTATAGGCATCCATAGTTCCCCTGATTCCCGCAAACAATTCGTATTTCCTGCTGCTGTTTTGCAGCAGCGCATTGGGAGCAAGGAATGGATTGATATCGGTAATCGTTTTGAAATCGTTTACGTCATAGCCCCCGTCAATTCCGGCATAGGGTATCAGAATATGTTCCAGCACATCGTAATCGAATTGGGTCCTGAGGTAAACATTGGGCGTGATTTGTTTTGAAAAGTCGCAGACCACCGGAATTCCGAAATTGAGTTTCCACTTATTCCTTTTATGATCTCTAAACACAACACCCGGTGTAGCGCGCAATATGGTTTGATTGACCGTATCCAAACCATTGCCCGAATTGATATAGTTTACTCCTGCATCAAGGTATACCCATTGACCGTGGTAATAACAACCAGCAGTTCCATAAAGCGAAACATTATTTTCGTTCACCAGAGGCACGGCATAGGTCTGCAGGTTAAAATAATTCAGACGCAAATCGTAATTCAGATGGGTTGAATCAGTATAATGACTGACCCAGCGCAGCGAAGGGCTTATGAAATTGTAGATCTGTTTGGTCTGGTTGTTATCGGTAATTGTAATTGCGGATGTATTGTACCCGTAATCATGCACAACATTTCGGGTATAATCCAGATCTCCCGACAAGGTCGAATTCGAATAGAATTTTTTTCCGTACAGATCGACCTGATTGTCGCTGTAGTCGCTGTAACCCGCATTGGGAAGCGTAGGATTTCCTGCCAGGCTCCTGACCAGTATACCCCAGGAATAATCCTTTGAACGCAAACTGTTGTAATAGCCTTCTCCGTTAAACGTCCCGGGCAAGCCTGCCGAAATACTTACAAATGAATTATACAGTTTATTCAATGGTTCTCCAAGCATTTGCGCGGGCTTTATTGGCAGGACATTGAAAGTGGTGTTTACCGGTTTGGGAGTAATCGAATACGTTTGTGCCGGAATCCTTGCAGTTGAATCTGAGTAAACCGGACTGTCTCCGATTTTTACCGCATCGGCGACCAGGGGTTTAAAAACGGTATTGACAACCTGGCTCAGGGAGTCAAGCTTTTTCTGCTGGGCAAAAGCAGTAACTCCCCAACTGAGCAGAAGGACTGAACAGAAAATTTTAATCAGCAGTTTTCGCCGTACACTGTTTACAGAATTCATCAAGCTATTTTCGGAATTCCTCATCCTATTTATCTGATTGCTTTTTCAAACTGTCTCCCGGCAATTGATTTTCGTTGAACAACTTACTATTCTCCTTTTCGCTGTTTTGCTTAAACTCAACTTTGTTGTCTCCCGATTCAGGTACCGGAGGAGGTGTTTTTTCAGATTCCAGGATCACGTTTAATTTATCCTGAGCAAGTTTTACCTGATCCTTGAAATCAGAACTTTCAATTACTGACTTTAGCGTATGCTTGGCCTGAAAATTATCCTTCAGAGCCAGGTAATTATCCGAGAGCAGAATAAGTCCTTTGGTCATCCAGAGGGGATAGGCCGATTCGGTTTTTATCATTTCGAACAACGTGGTTTTCGAATCCTTGTAGGCGCCTTTCAGGTAATACAGCAATGCAATCGTGTATTCGGCCTCCACCCTGACTTCCCCCTTGGCAAGATTTGCAGTAGTCTGAAACTCGGTAAATGACAGATCATAGTTCTTTAGTTCGAATGCGCTTCGGGCGATGACAAAATGAGCCTCGGTTAAAAGTTCAGGATTCGCCTTGTCGGTGCTGATTACTTTGTTTGATGCCGTTATAGCGGCGTCATAATTCCTCAATTGAAAGGAGCACCTCATTTGTCCTACCCTGGCATCCAGAATATGCTGGGGATATTCAGCTAACTCTTCCAGTTTGCTGTAATAGCCGCTCGCTTCGGCAAAATTGCCTTTTTTGAAATCAATGCCAGATGCCGCTACCAGGCTTTGCTCGGTGTATTTGTTTTTTTCCAGCAGGTAGCTGTATTCCTTCAGAGCCAGGTCCTGATTCCCTGATTTATAATCGCATTCGGCTTTGTAGAAATAAACATCCTGAATGAACATCCCTTCGGGAAAACGGGTTATGTAATTACCCGATGCCGTGGAGGCCAGGTCACAATTTCCTTCGAGAAAAGCATTTTTTACTATAGAGAACGAAGAGGAATCCAACGAAGATTCAGGTATGCTTGCCGAAATCTCTTTAAAATATTTTTCAAGACCAGGAATGTCGTTGCGGGCCACGTATATTTTCCGGACGATGGGAAGGACAGCTTCGGCTTCTTCTGACTTACGGTCTTTGCGGATGAGCTTGTCAAATTGAGAAAGGGCTTTTTCGTCTTCTTTCTTGTTGTAATAGATAAGCCCTATCTGGCTCAGGCAGCGATTCGTATAGCTGCAATTCGGGTATTCATCGAGCACCTTCTGGAAATACGGAATGGCCTTATCGTATTCATCAATCTGAAAATACGTTTTGCCCAATTCGAATTTGAGAGTTGGTGAATAGACCGATTTTGGGTAATCGTTGGTCGCCATCAGTAAATCGGCAATTTTGGCGTCCGTTTTTTTAAGCAGTCCGTTGGCCATTGCTCTTTGGTAGAGCGAATAATCTACGTCGAGCAGCTTTTCGCGGATAGCTTCTGAATAATATTCGACGGCGCTGGAATAGTTCTGGCTGATAAAATAACAATCCCCTGCTCTGATATAGGCATCGGCAATGCGGCGTGCCGTGGTCTTGTCTTTGGCATTGTATTTCGACTCAACGAATTTGCGGAAAGAAAGATTGGCACTTTCGTATTCTTTCAGCTGAAAATACGAATACCCATTGCTGTAATTGGCATTGTTGTACTGCTGCATTCCGAATGCGCCAGGTTTGCTCATAAAGGTGCTGTAGTTTTCAATGGCCTGGGAGTACTCTTTCTTGCGGTAACAGGCCTCTCCTTTCCAGTACCAGGCCAATGCACTCATTGATTTATCAAGGGGATGGGTCAGGGATTTATCGAAGAAATAAATGGCAGAATCCATCTGGGCATTATTGAAAAAATCTACCGCTCTGTAGTACGCCACTTTTTGATAAACAGGTTTCATGTCTTCTTTGAGAATGCTCATGCTTTCTATGGAACGCAGGGCTTCTTTGTAATTGTGCGTAGTCATATATACATTCACCAGGTAACTGCGGCATTCGTCTATCCGGGGAGATGCAGGATACAGACTTATGTACTGCTGAAAGGCTCGAATGGCTTCGTTAAAAGGATTGTAGGCCAATTCGTAGCACAATTTTGCATAGCAATACAAGGCATTTTCTCTGATCTGGGGATCGTACTCCATACGTGCAGCAAAACCAAAAGCCGTGCGCGCTCCCTGACGGTTGTTTTTCTTAATGTAACAATCGGCCAGGTGGTAATAGGCATTCTGGGTGAGCGTGTCTTTTTCATCCGTAACTTCCTGAAAATAGGAAATGGCATTGTCGCAATCTCCCGCCTTGTAATAGGCATAAGCCATTTCATACTGATCCTGGCGGTTGAGTTTGACAACCGCTTTTTCAAATTTTTTCAGGTAAGGTATCGCTTCAGCAAATTTTCCGGTCCGGTAATCTGATTCGCCTATAATCCGGATAATTTCTGGCAGGCGCTTGATATTGGTACTATCAGTCAGCAGTGGCGTGGCATACTTCACCGCTTCGGGGTATTTTCCCTGTATGTAATAAATCTGGGTAATATAATAAGGGACAATAGGACCGAAATTTTCATCCTGTGCAAGGTTCAAAAAACCCTGAAGCGCGGTTTCGTAATTTTTCTGTTTGTACGCAATATGGGAATAGTAATAGTTCGCGGGATGCGTGTATTTGGTGTCTTTGTCCTTGATCTGATAAAAATCAGCTTTTGCATTTTCAATGGAACTGGCAACGTATTTCCGGGGCGCGTTATCGTTGTGAATAATAAGGGGATCCAGTTTTTCCTTTTCAGGTTCCTTTCCGCTTTGCTCGCTGAGTTGACTCAGTTGAAAATAGCAGTACCCCCTCTTGAAATAAAGTTCGGCCTGTTCTTCGCTGCTTAAGTCATACAGGTCGATTGACCAGAAATAATCGATCGCTTCCCTGTACTTTTTTTTGCGGTAACTGTATTTGCCCAGATTAAAGCGGGCCTTTTTAACGTAAGGACTTTCGGGGTGGCGGGCAATGAACTGTTTCAACAGAATTTCAGCATCCCGGTTGAACAATTCAGTCGCACAAACGGCTGAATAATACTCCGCACTGATACCGATCAGGGAATTGGGATCCTTACGCAGAGCAATTACATTTTCGAAACACTTCTGGGCCGAGACGTATTTCTGATCTTCGAATAGTTTTACTCCGGTATCGTACTCCGCATTTTCATCCGTAAACAGGTTTGTTTTTTGCGCAAATGACTCGTCTGCACAAAAGTTTGCACAAAAGAGTATAAAGCTTACCAATGACAGAACACGCAGACTCAAACGAACCGGATTTTTACTGTTAGGTACGATCTCTCAAAATTAGGCAGGCTTTAATCTGTTAAAGAAAAGGGGCAGACAAGTTATGAACGCAGACGTGTTGAAACTATTGCGGTGATTTCTCTGAAATTCATAGCCCAAACAAGTCATTCGCTTAACTTTGTAAAATGCCCGCAGAAACGATTGTCCAATTAAGTAAAGTCTCCATTTTTCAGTCCCACAACCTGGTGCTGAGCAATGTTACGCTGGATCTTGAAAAAGGCGAATTTGTTTACCTGGTCGGAAAGACCGGAAGCGGCAAAAGTAGTCTGCTGAAGACCCTTTATGCCGACCTTCCCCTGATCCAGGGAGAAGGAAGAATTGCCGGATTTAATCTGAACACAATTAAAAACAAAGAGATTCCGTTTCTCAGAAGAAAACTCGGAATTGTTTTTCAGGATTTTCAATTGCTTTCGGACCGGACCATAAACGAGAATCTGCTTTTTGTTTTAAAAGCGACGGGCTGGAAAGACAAAACTAAAATGACAGAACGCATTCAAAGCGTTCTGGATAAAGTGGGTATTGCGACCAAGGGTCACAAAATGCCACACGAACTTTCCGGAGGTGAACAGCAACGGGTTGCCATTGCCAGGGCCCTGCTGAATGACCCGGAGGTAATCCTCGCTGATGAACCAACCGGTAACCTCGATCCCGAAACCTCTGAAGGAATCATAAAACTGTTACTGGACATCAGCCGAAGCGGCTGTGCAGTGATCATCGCCACACACGATTTCATCATTTTTAAAAAATTTCCTTCCCGTTCCATCCGCTGTGAAAATGGGGCAATCATTGACGGACACGTGCCGGTGGTAATATAACCGTTGTCAGCGATTAGCCATTAGCGAATAGGGAGGAGTTTCAAGTTCTAATAATTTGAGTTGATCACCCCTAATGGCTAATCGCTGAGTTTGGAAATTACCACCCGAACATTCTTCAGATTCGAAAACTCACCATTCAGAATTTGCACCCGCTTGGATGTGCTTTCAGAACCGTAGGACCGCTGAAAATAATGCAGGACTTCCTTTTTCATCTGAGCTGCGGAATCGCAAACGATGCAAAGGTCCTCAAGACCCGTACCGGCAACCATTTGTTTATTGACTATGCAATACCGCCCGTTGAAAAGGGCGGTGAGTAATTTTAATTTGATTCCGGTTGCCTGAAAGGTGGGCAGAATGTTGATCTGGGCCTGCTTTACCAGAAACGCAATTTCCTCCGTTGAAATATTTGCCTTCACCTCTGTATTACGGTTACTTCGGACGGCGGCAAGTACTTTTGCAGGGGGATTCCTACCCGCCACAATCAAGGGGATAGAGAGGTCATTAAAAACCTCATTGATCAAAAAAAGTGCGGCTTCACTGTTTTCAGCAATTTCGAGGTTGCCATGGTAAAATGCAAATCTGCCATTGCCGGGTTCGGCTTTTACCTTTTCGTCAGGATGGAAAGCCGGAAGCAATTCCACTTTACCGTATTTTTTACGCAGGTACATGCAATCGGCAGCAGAAATGGCAAAAAGCGTATCGGCCTTTTGCAATACGGCCTCAAAGCGCCTGAGCTTACGGGCTTCAGATCTGAAATACAGGCGTTTGAAAAAGGAGATTTCGGCAACAGCCAGACCCGAATAATATTCATGCTCGATATTGTGGGTACGAACCAATTTTTTCCGGTTTGAAAGTCTGCTATCGGTAAGGTGATAACAACAATGCAAACCTTCAAAGAGTATAGGATAGTTATCCTTCAGCAGGTTTTTCATCAGATCCGCATTGGACCTGGTAACTGCAATAAAGGGAATGGAGCTGAACAAAAACCGGATTCCTGTTTTGCGTTTGTAATAATTTACCGAATCGCAAATCCGGGCCAGCAGATCGGAAATAGCCCGGCCATATTCAAAACAATGTAAATGAACCCTGATTCCGGATTCGTAAAGGGCCTTTATTTTAAAATAAACATCTATAACCCCTCCGTAACTTGGAGGATAGGGCACATCGAAAGAAACAATATGAAGATCTTTAGTTGAATTTTTCATACACCCGAATTAATTCCTTTTCCTCTTTTTCCCAGGTCAGTTCAATGGCAGCCAGCCGGCAGTTTTTTTTGAAGGTAGCCAGCCTGTTTGGATTGCCGAACAGTTCGTTTATTTTCTCTGCAATGACAACGGGCTCATGCGAATCAATAAAGTCCCCCACAGCATATGTATTGATAAGCGATTCGATTTCGGGCAGGCGGGAAGCAAGAATAGGGATGCCGGCATGTATGTAATCAAACACCTTGTTCGGCAGACTATACCTGTAATTCATGTTACTGGCTTTATCCAGGCTCAAACCCAAATCCGCATTACGTGTATACTGCATCATTTCAGGGTAAGGCAGCTTTTCTATAAAACGGATTTTATCTGAAAACTCAGATCGCCCGGCCGTTATTTTCAGCTGAGGAATTACATCTCCTGAACCGACAATCAGCAATAAGATGTCTTTCGTATAACGCATCGATTGCACCAACTCCTCTCCTCCCCTATCCACATTTATTCCGGCTCCCTGAAAAATAATTATTTTTTTATCGGTGGGCAGCCCCAGCGATACTCTGTCTTTCAACAACGGAAGGGCAGAGCCCGAAGGAATATTGCGAACTACCGAAATTGCAATCCCGTATTTTTTCCTGTACCAATTCGCAATACTGTTGTTTACAGTAAAAACCGATTTCAATCGCGGTAAAAGGCTTTTCTCCAATTTACTCCAGATGGCCTTTTTAACGGGGCTATTCTGCAGTTCGGGCACCTCCGTGAACAATTCATGTGTATCGTATACCAAAGGTTTCTTTTTCACAACAGAAACCAGATAATTTGCTGCCAGCGTATCCAGGTCATTGGAAACCAACAAATCGGTCCTGGAGAAAAGAAGAAACAAAAACAAACGAAAATTAAAACTTAAATAAAACAAGGGGCCTTTCTGAAAGATCAAGTTCATTCTGTGCAACCGATAGCTCCGGGGGTCGGGAGTCCCGCTCTTCTTCTGCCTGCGACCCACAAGCAGAACATCAAACCCCAGTTTCTGAAGGGTAACACAGTGCTTGTGCACACGCTGGTCTGTAACCAGGTCGTTAATTACTGAGACAACCGCGTTTTTCAATTCCCGAAGATATGGATAATCGACATTATTCATTTACTTTTATGGGGTGAAGATTACTGAAAAAATTTCGCTGAAACCCTTCAATACCTTTGGAGTAGAGTCTGCAGCCCGTTACTTTTCAACCTTTGCTTCTGCCGAAGAACTAAAAACGCTTTTGACAGAAGAAAAATTCAAGGAATTACCCAAACTTGTTTTGGGCGGCGGAAGCAATATTTTACTCTGTGCAGACTTCGAAGGTCTGGTATTGAAAAATGAACTGAAAGGAATTGAACTGGTCTCAGAAGATGCTAAACATGTTTTTCTGAAAGCAGGCTCGGGTGAAGTCTGGCAGGATCTGGTGGAATTTTGCATTTCAAGAAATTATGCAGGAATCGAAAATTTATCGTTGATTCCCGGAACGGTCGGTGCCGGACCGCTTCAAAATATAGGAGCTTACGGTGCCGAGCTGAAAGATGTTTTTTTTCAGCTGGAGGCCCTGTCATTGAAAGATCTGAGCCTTCAACTATTTTCTCTGACCGATTGCAGATTCGGATACCGGAACAGTGTTTTTAAACAGGAACTGAGAGGGAAATATATTATTCTTTCCGTTACACTGCGCCTGAATAAAATGCCTCAATTGAATACCTCCTACGGCGCTATAGAAAAAGAACTCGAACGCATGGGCGTGAAAGAAAAAAGCATACAAGCGATCAGCAAAGCGGTTATTTCAATACGCAGGAGCAAATTGCCCGACCCTCAGACAATCGGAAATGCCGGAAGCTTTTTTAAAAATCCCGAGATAAGCAGGGAAGACTATCTTTTGTTAAAGGGCAACTTTGCCGAGTTGGTGGCTTACCCGCTTGAAGATGGAAGTTTCAAACTGGCCGCAGGCTGGATGATTGAACAATGCGGTTGGAAAGGGAAACGGTTCGGTGACGCCGGAGTGCATGTCAATCAGGCCCTGGTACTGGTAAATTATGGGAAGGCCAGCGGTCAGAACATTCTCGATCTTTCAGAAAAAATCATTGCATCGGTGAAGGAAAAATTCGGGTTGAGCCTCGAAAGAGAAGTGAATACGATCTGAAAAACGCTTTTACAGGAAACTACTTTTTGTACAACAGAAAATGTTTCACCTGCGTGTAGGTGCTGCCATCTTTTGAGCAGGGTAGCAGAAACGTTTCTGAAAGCGGCTTGTAATCTTTGAGATCTATTTTAACAGTATAGCTGTTGTTTCCGGGGAGGGTAATAAAATAATCACCCCCTTCTTCAGCGTGTGACAGGGTGTTTCCAACCAGCTTCCCGTCTTTATCATAAATATTAATCTCTGCCGAAAGGGTTGAAGCCCCTTCATTACTGATAACGGTACCTTTAAGAATGGATATTCCGGGACTGGCCTGAGAAGCCATGGCTTTAGCCGGATCCTTCTCCAGCACAGGATAATTACCCAGGTCAACTTTGTAAATGTCTACATCGCCGAATCCCCCCTTGCGGTCGCTGGAGATATAAGCCGTTTTTCCATTGGTGGTGATGATAAAACTTTTTTCTGCTCCAATCGTGTTGATCGGGTATCCGAGATTAACCGGTTTTGACCAAACTCCGTTTTCATTAACAGTTTTAAAGATATCATAGGAGCCCATGGAATTGTGCCCGTCCGAACAAAAAAACAGAGTCTTTCCGTCTGCCGCAATATAGACACCGCCTTCATCGTATTCGGTGTTGATATCGGGTCCCAGGTTAATGGCATCACTCCACTCCCCGCTTTTGCTTTTACGCGTGCACATATAGATGTCACTCCTTCCCATTGCGCCTTTAACTTTACGCTCACTGGTGAAGTAAATGGTGTTTCCGTCCGGAGACAAGCAGGCATCACCCTCCCAATAGGTTGTATTGATTGGGCGTCCCATGGGTTTTGGCGCTCCCCATCGACCGGATGAACCCAGCTTTGAAACCCAGATGTCGCCTCCCCTTGCATCGATGGGATCGTTGCGATAGACAAAAACCTGCTTTCCGTCAGGAGAAATACTGCATACGGCATCATTGTAATCCGAGTTGATCGAACCGGGAAGCAAATCTGGATCTCCCCACATTTTTTTTACAGTATCCCAAACAGAAACATAAATGTCCTGAAAATATTTTCCGTCTCCCTCTTTGTCTACGGGACTGTCTTTGTCCCTTGGACGACGGGAAGTGAAAATCATTTTCTTCCCATCGGCAGTAATAGAAGGATGCTTGTCTTCGTATTCGGTATTGATTACATTTCCCAGATTTTCGATGCTAACATTCAGGGGATGAGCCATCATTTCCTTTGCGGCCTTGCATTGATTCAGAAAATGATCAACATCGCTTTCCTTCAGGTTTTTTGCTCCATAAGAAGTAGTTTTAAAAGCCTCGAATTCTGTAATAGCTTTATCAATAGCTCCGCTAAGCTGATAGCATTTTCCCAATTCAAGGTGAAGATTGGAGGCCGAATTTGCATCGAGCTGTTCTGATTTTTCAAAAAACTCAATTGCGTTGGGAACATCAGACAAATTGAAATAGCACTCTCCAACCCAGAAAGCAAAATCTGCATCCCCGGGCTTGTCTTTCACCAGATCTTTATAGAGACCAAGTGCAGTCTTGAATTCACCCCTGTTAAACGCGCTGTGGGCATTAAACTGTCTGATTTTTTCTCCGGCGTTGTCCACAACCGATTTTTGCGCGAAACCCGGAATGGTTCCCAAAAGAAGAAGTAAAACTGAACTTTTCCGCATCGTCGTCTGATTAAGTAAAAAACATAAATATACTCATTTCGTACAAATTAAAAAGGCTGATTTTTAGAAAGCAGGGCCAAAAAAGCATCCAGCCCCCTGCGCTTTTCGTTATCAAAGGAATAGCTGATATGCTTTGTAAGATAGGCATGTACATCGGTAGCATAAAGACCGGACCGTGTTATTAGGGCAGCCAGCGGGTCGATGTTATTAATTCCCTTTTCAAGGGCGACATTGAATTTATGTACGAATGCTTCGGGCAAATCCCGGACGGAAACCCAACAGGCGAAGACAAAGGGAAGTTTGCTGAACTGAATCCACTCCTGGGCCAGGTCGTATTCGAAACGGTAGTTGCCGGTCAGATTGAAGGTTCGGTCTCCGATTATAACGGCCGCCACATTTTGGTTCACCTTATTTTCAAATCCTTCTGTTGTTTTTTCCCAAATGGGATTAATCTTCCAATATTCAGAAGCAAGTATCCGGGTTAAGGCCACCGAAGTACGGCTCTGGTAGTCCAAAAGAATTTTTTTTATCTCTGCAAGCGGAACATTGCTGAAAAGCTTTACAGAGTTTACCGGTCCCGTCGCTCCGATGCAATAATCGGATATAATCTTCGGATGCTCCAAAAAAGGCAATACGGCTACCGGTACAAGACCTAAATCCGCGCGCCCATCAAGCAGTTTTTGGGCGCAAACCGAGGGAATATCAAGACTCAGCTCAGCCTCACCTTGCAGATCAGAACCTGCCAGGCCATCTATAAATGGCCTGGAATTCAAATAGGAAACAACAGAAATCCGAATCAATGCAATTTATTTAGATCAGCAAAGATACAATCTCAATCACATTGAGTACGAATTGGGTTAATTCCTTTAGTTTTCTACTTTTGTACGGCCTTGTAAAGCTATGGAAAAAGAATATTTCGCACATTCCAGTTCGGTAATCGATGAGGGTTGCAAAATTGCCAAAGGAGTGAAAATCTGGCACTTCTCACATATTATGCCAGGCTGCACAATTGGAGAAAACTGCAATATTGGTCAAAATGTAGTTGTTTCTCCGGAGGTTGTACTTGGAAAAAATGTCAAAGTCCAGAACAATGTTTCCATCTACAGCGGAGTTAACTGCGGGGACGATGTCTTTTTAGGACCATCCATGGTTTTCACCAATATTGTCAATCCGCGCAGTGCAGTGAATAGAAAAGGCAGCTACGTAAAGACAAATGTAGGGCGGGGAGCTACCATCGGAGCAAACGCAACAATTGTATGCGGTCACGATATTGGCGAATTTGCTTTCGTTGGCGCAGGTGCTGTGGTTACAAAAAACATTCCACCCTATGCCTTGGTCATCGGAAACCCTGCCAGACAAACAGGCTGGATGAGCGAATACGGACATCCGCTTTCCTTTGATAAGGACGGCCTGGCCACCTGTCCTGAAAGCAAGGAAAACTACAGGCTTGAAAAAGGAAACGTAAAGAAATTAGGGTAAAAACGTAAAGAAATTAGGCCGTATGGGGACATCCTCAAAAATTCACTTTGGAGTAATCGGGCAGGGTCATATCGGAAAACGCCATGCTGAGATGATTCGACGTAACCCGGATTGTGAGCTTATTGCAGTTTGCGATATTTTGCCAAGGGAAAAAACAGGCAACGACGCTGCAAAAGAACCGTATTTTCTTTCAGCCTCCGACATGCTTGCAGCGCACCCAGAACTGGACGTCATCTGCGTTTGTACTCCGAACGGCTTGCATGCTGAGTACGCACTGCTGGCTCTGAATTCGGATCGGCATATTATCTGCGAAAAACCTATGACACTGTCAACTGCAGACTGCCTGCAACTCATTGAGGCTTCCAAAAACCGGAATAAAAAGATTTTTTGCGTCATGCAAAACCGTTACTCTCCTCCCGCTGTCTGGCTCAAAGAAATTACAGAAAAAAAAGTTATAGGCGAAGTTTTTATGGTTCAGCTCAATTGCTACTGGAACCGGGACGAACGTTATTACAAAAAGGGTCACTGGAAAGGGAGTCAGAAGCAGGACGGGGGAACTTTGTTTACCCAGTTCTCCCATTTTATCGATATTCTTTACTGGCTGTTTGGTGACATAACTGAAATTCAGGGGAAATTCAGCGACTTTACGCACGCAACGCTTACTGAATTTGAAGACAGCGGCTTTATAAATTTTAAGTTTTTAAACGGGGGAATGGGAAGTATTAATTATTCCACAGCAGTATGGGATTCGAATCTGGAAAGCAGCCTGACGATAGTAGGAAGCAAGGGAAGTGTCAAGGTGGGCGGACAATACATGGACAAGGTTGAATTTTGCCATATTCAGAATTATACGCTGCCGGAGCTTCCGCCTACCCGTCCTGCAAATGATTATGGTACGTACAAAGGTTCAGCCAACAATCATCACCTGGTCATAAAAAATGTCGTCGCCAATTTACTAAATCAAACTCCGATTGCAGCAACTGCTGAAGAGGGACTGGCTGTAGTAAACATTATCGAGCGAATTTATTCTCTACGAAACAAAAACCGTAAATCCTGAACTCATGTATTCACAGATTAAAAATAAGAAAGCCAAACTCGCAGTAATCGGACTCGGTTATGTGGGACTTCCCATTGCCCTTGCTTTTGCCAAAAAAATCTCCGTGATCGGTTTTGACATCAATAAAAAACGGGTGGATATGATGAGGAAAGGAATGGACCCCAGCAATGAACTTTCCCAAGCAGATTTTAAGGGTTGCGACATACAGTTTACAGCAGACCTGGAGGTATTAAAACAGGCCCGTTTTTTCATTATTGCAGTTCCCACTCCCATTAATCAGCACAATTTACCCGACCTTGATCCCTTGCTTGGAGCTTCGGTGTCAGTTGGAAAAGTTCTCAAAAAGGGAGATTACGTAGTTTACGAATCTACCGTCTATCCCGGTTGCACTGAAGACGACTGTATACCGGTGCTCGAAAAACATTCTGGATTGAAATTCAAAAAAGATTTTAAAGTCGGTTATTCGCCGGAGCGGATCAATCCCGGAGACCGTGAACACACCATCACAAAAATTTTAAAAATCGTTTCCGGCTGCGACAGCGAATCACTCGGGGAAATTTCAAATGTATACAAACTTATTGTAGAACCGGGAGTTCACCAGGCCCCCAGTATCAAAGTTGCCGAAGCGGCCAAGATCATTGAAAATACACAAAGGGATGTCAACATCGCGCTGATGAATGAACTTTCTATTATTTTCAGCCGGATGGGAATCAACACATTCGACGTTTTGGAAGCTGCCGGAACAAAGTGGAATTTTCTTAAATTCTTTCCCGGTCTGGTAGGCGGACATTGCATAGGCGTTGACCCCTATTACCTTACTTACAAAGCCGAATCCCTGGGTTACCATGCGCGCATTATCAATTCAGGCCGATATGTAAATGATTCAATGGGTTTTTACATTGCCAAGAATACCGTTAAAAAAATTACTGCAACTAAAAAAAACCTGAATGAATCGGTTGTCCTTGTTATGGGGGCCACATTTAAGGAAAATGTAACAGATATACGAAATTCCAAGGTTGCCGACATTATCAAGGAGCTGAAATCCTTCGGTGTAAGGGTCGAAGTCGTTGATCCGCATGCCTCGTCCGAAGAACTGCAGCATGAATACGGATTTAGCCTGAAAAAGAAAATCGGCAAGGGTTACGATGCGGTAATTGTTGCAGTTAACCATAAGGAATACCAGAACCTGAATGAAAACTATTTTAATAAAATCCTTTCTAAAGGAGGAATTTTGGTTGATGTAAAAGGAATATACCGGAACAAAATCAGGAAGCTGACCTATTTGAGTTTATAAAACAAAATAATGAATAAAAAAACCATATTGGTTACCGGAGGTGCCGGTTTTATCGGCTCCCACGTGGTCAGACGCCTGGTCACCCGCTATCCGGATTACACCATCGTCAATCTGGACAAACTTACGTATGCCGGAAACCTTGAAAACATCTCGGATATAGAAAATAAACCCAATTACAAATTTGTAAAAGGGGATATCGTTGACGCTGATTTTATTCAGGAACTGTTCTCCAGAGAGAAGCTTACGGATGTTATACATCTTGCAGCCGAATCCCATGTAGACCGGTCTATTTCCAATCCATTGGAATTTATCAGAACGAATATTTTAGGAACGGTAAACCTGCTCAATGCAGCAAAATTCTCATGGAATTGTCGTTTGGGCACCGAGTCTTCTGATACTGAATCACCCCGCCGGAATCTTTTTTATCATATTTCCACCGATGAAGTATATGGTTCGCTCGGCCCTTCAGGATTATTTACCGAAAATTCCCCGTATGATCCCCACAGCCCTTATTCAGCCTCCAAGGCCAGTTCAGACCACCTGGTGAGAGCCTATGCGGACACTTTCGGGCTGCCGGCTGTTATCAGCAATTGCTCAAACAATTACGGACCTTTTCAGTTTCCTGAAAAATTGATTCCTTTGGCCCTGAATAACATCCGTCAGAACAAGCCTATACCCATATACGGAAAAGGAGAAAATATCAGGGATTGGCTCTTTGTCGAAGATCATACCCTTGCCATTGATCTGATTTTTCACAAAGGTAAAAGGTCCGAAACCTACAATATAGGCGGACATAACGAATGGAAGAACATCGATCTTATTCTGCTCTTGTGCGGAATTATGGACAGGCACCTGAAACGCACTGCCGGGACTTCTGAAAAATTAATCACCTATGTTACGGACAGATCCGGACATGATCTGCGATATGCCATTGACTCCTCTAAAATTGATCGGGAACTCGGATGGAAGCCTTCTGTAAAATTCGAAGAAGGCCTTGAAAAGACTGTTCGCTGGTACCTTGACAATGAATCCTGGCTTTCAAACATTACTACGGGGAATTACAAAATGTACTATGAAAAACAATATGCAAACCGCTAAGCATATGTACAGTTCTGCTTTTCACAGCGGTTCGATTGCGGATAAATCCTTTTTGATTACAGGAGGGGCAGGTTTCATAGGGTCAAATATTGCCGAGTACCTGTTGAAGTATGGCGCCGGCAGAATAGTTGTGCTGGACAATCTATCTACAGGATTCGAAGAAAATATAAAGCCCTGGCTGGGACAGGCTGATTTCAGCTTTATAAAAGGAGACATCTGTGACCTTCGAACCTGCCTGAACTCCTGCGAACGTATCGACTATGTTTTTCACCAGGCAGCACTCGGTTCAGTTCCTCGTTCCATTAAGGATCCGCTTGCGACCAACCGGGTAAATGTCGAAGGGTTTTTAAATGTGCTCATTGCATCCAGGGATAAAGGAGTAAAAAGGGTTGTTTATGCAAGTTCTTCATCCGTTTACGGAGACAATGCCGATTTACCAAAGGCAGAAGATACAATCGGAAATGCCCTTTCTCCCTATGCCGTTTCAAAACGCACCAATGAGTTGTATGCCAATGTGTTTTCAAAAAATTATTCGATTGAACTTATCGGGCTTCGGTATTTCAATATTTTCGGCCCCCGTCAGAATCCAAAAGGAGAATACGCAGCGGCCATACCGCTCTTTATGGATGCGCTGCTAAAAAACAAAAGTCCGTTTATAAACGGCGATGGGCAGCAGAGCCGTGATTTTACTTTTGTTGAAAATGCCGTTCAGGCGAATATTAAAAGCATGTTTTGTTCAGACCCGAAGGCACTGGCTCAGGTTTACAACATCGCTCTTGGGGAAAAAACTTCGGTTAACGAACTTTTTTCCATTTTAAAAAATTGTTCGGGCTCAACTTCAGAGGCAACTTACCGCGAAAGCCGTATTGGTGATGTACGTGATTCCCTTGCAGATATAAGCAAAGCCAGGCGACTGATCGGATACGAGCCTCAGGTTAAAATTAAAGAAGGATTGGATATAACCCTGAACTGGTTCCGTAATCATTTCAGACCCTAAAACATAACCCTAAACATAAAATTTAGCTTTGACTTTTTTAGGCAAATTTTTTACTTCTAAAAACCTGAGTTCCCCGGTTGATTTATCGGTGCTGAAATGCGACATGCATTCTCATTTTGTACCAGGGATAGATGACGGCGCAAAATCACCGGAGAATTCAATTGAATTGATACGGTTCTTTTACAACCAGGGCTATAAGAAAATCATCACGACCCCGCACATCATGGGAGATTTTTACCGCAACACCCGGGAGACCATATTCTCAGGCCTTGAAAAGGTCAAACATCAGTTGAAATCAGAAAACATTCCTGTAGAGCTCGATGCCGCAGCTGAGTATTACGTAGATTACGAATTCGAAAAAAAAATCGGCAAAGAGTCCCTGCTGACTTTTGGAAAAAATTATATTTTAATTGAGATTTCCTATGTGAACCAGCCCGACAATCTCGACCGGGTCCTTTTTGAACTGCAGACAAATGGATACCAGCCTATACTGGCGCACCCCGAACGTTATCCGTTCTGGTTTGATTCCATCGACAAGTTTGAAGCATTGGCAAATAACGGCGTGCTGCTTCAGCTCAACATCAATTCGCTGACCGGCTATTATTCACCTCAAAGCAGAAAAATGGCCGAACAGCTTATCGACCGGCAACTGGTGCGTTTCCTGGGAAGCGATTGCCATCATACGGGGCATCTGGAAGTTATCAAACAGGCGCTGTATGCCCCCTATCTGAAAAAGCTGATTGATTCGGGGCTGCTTTTGAATAATACCTTGTAAATCCTAATTCCCGATCGGTCTTGCATACGCAATCACATCCTGATCGGAGATCACTTTCCCGCAGAGTATGATCAAACGCTCCACTACGTTTCTGAACTCCCGGATATTACCTGTCCAGTTTATTTTCTGCAGTTCTTTGAGCGCTTCTTTTGAAAAACTTTTCAACGGCATCCCGTAGTCCTCACAGATCTGCTTTAAAAAATGCTCGCTCAGTAGCGGTATGTCTTCCTTTCGCTCATTCAGTGAAGGTACCCGTATAAGAATAACACTAAGGCGATGGTAGAGGTCCTCTCTGAAATTTCCTTTTTCAATTTCCTTCTTTAGATCCTTATTGGTGGCTGCAACAACCCTTACATTTACTTTCAATTCCTTTTCCCCACCGACCCTGCTGATCTTGTTTTCCTGAAGCGCCCGCAGTACCTTAGCCTGGGCACTGAGACTCATGTCTCCTATTTCATCCAGAAAGAGAGTACCAGCCTCGGCCTGTTCAAATTTTCCCTTTCGCTGATTAACTGCTGAAGTAAAGGCGCCTTTTTCATGGCCGAACAATTCGCTTTCAATCAGCTCAGAAGGAATGGCCGCGCAATTCACTTCGATAAGCGGCCCGCCGCAACGATTGCTCTTCGCGTGAATCCATCTGGCCACCAATTCCTTGCCCGAACCGTTTTCACCGGTAATCAATACGCGCGCTTCAGTGGCTGCAACTTTTTCAATCATTTCTTTAATCTGCAAAATCGCCCTGGATTCGCCGATCATATCCACCGTTTTACTGACTTTCTTTTTCAACGCCTTGGTTTCGGTTACCAGACTGGACTTATCCATCGCATTGCGAATGGTAAGCAAGAGCCGGTTAAGATCAAGCGGCTTGGCAATAAAATCAAACGCGCCCTTTTTTACAGCTTCAACGGCCGTTTCGATTGTACCGTGACCGGAGATCATTACCACGGGAATGTCAAGATTCAGCCCCATTATTTTATCCAGCAATTCGATTCCGTCCATTTTTGGCATCTTGATGTCACACAGAACCACATCCGGATTCTCCTTCTGGATTCTGTCCCATCCTTCAAGCCCATCAGAGGCTTCTTCGACAGCATATTTTTCGTACTCCAGAATTTCACGCAGGGTCTTGCGTATGCTTTTTTCGTCGTCGATGATGAGAATTTTTGCCATTTAGTTCTCTTTAAACAAGTTAATTCTCTTTAACCAGCTGACTTAATACACCCTCCTTCAGGGCATAGGTTGAAAGCCTCATTTTTGAAAGACCGAGTTCGTTGATTACAAAACGGGTCAGAACCACAGCCATGACAATCAGATCGACCCTCATCTCGATGAGTCCCCTGATATGCAAGCGTTGCGCTCTGTCGGATTGCAGAAGATCCCGAAAAACCAGTTCGGTCTCCTTTAAATTAAACAAATATTCGGTACCGGTTTTCGATTCTTCCGGATGGTGAAACCGTTGCATTAGAATATCAGCAAAGGAATCGAATGAACCCGAAGAACCGATAAGCTCTGCAACAGGAAATAAACGGACTGCATCAAACAAGGGTTTTAATTCAACCCTGAGGCAGGCATTCAGCTTTTCCAGGTCGGTATCGGTCATAGGGTCAGAAGGCCCGAATTTTTCAAGCAAACGGGTGACCCCCAAAAGAAAACTTTGCTTCCAGTAAATTTTAGTACTGTCCGCAATAATGAACTCTGTGCTTCCTCCGCCGATATCCATTATCAGGGCCGGAACATTTCCGATTTCCAGAGCCAGCCGAACGCCTTTAAAAATAAGTTCGGCTTCTTCATCGCCCGACACCACAGTAACGTTTAGCCCCAGCTTATGTGTCATCTGCAAAAATTCGCCTGCATTAACGGCTTCCCGTATGGCAGAGGTCGCAAAGGCTACGGTTTTCTCAGCTTTATATTGTTGAATAGTCTCCAAACAATATTCAAGAGCAACAACTCCCCTTTGCATGGCATCGGGAAGCAACACATTATTGGTAATACCTCCCTTTCCCAATTTCACCGGAAACTTATTGTTGTGAAGAACTTTGAATTTTTTTGATAGCAGCAGTTCTGCAATAAGCAAATTAAAGGTATTGGTGCCTAAATCGATAACTGCGACAACCATCCGGCAGACTGTTTTAACCTTTATAAAAAATCCATTTCCACAATTCCCGGTAGCTGGCCTTTTTCCCGTACATCAAAATTCCAGTGCGGTATATCCTGGAGGCCATCCACGTGGTAAAAAGAAATCCAAGAACCAGCAAAGCCATGGACAAGGCCACTTGTTGCCAGGGTACACCAAAAGGAAGACGAACCATCATGATGACCGGAGACGTGAGCGGAAAAATGGAGAACCAGAACGCTTCTGAACTATTGGGATCCTGCACAACCGTCTGGGCCAGCACAAATGACAGGACCAGTGGAATGGTAATGGGCAGCATGAATTGCTGAACATCCGTCTCAGAGTCCACCGCCGCACCTACTGCAGCGAAGAGGGCTCCGTAAAGCAGGTAACCGGCAAGGAAATAGAACAGGAAGCAGGAAACGATGGAAACGAAATCAATCGATTCAAATGTACTCAGGGCTTCATACGATTTCAAACTGTGTTTACCAGGCTTGTCCTTTTTCAATGCTTCCAGATTAGCACCCTTTTTAAAAACTTCCTCCTTCACCAGTTCCTTTTGAAGTGCTTCTGTCTTAATGTCTCTGAAAAGAAAGGTTTGCGCCGCGGTATAAATTGAAAAAGTCAATATCAGCCACAAAAGAAATTGGGTAAGTCCCACCAATGCTACTCCCAAAATTTTCCCCATCATTAACTGGAAGGGCTTTACCGAAGAAATAATAACCTCCACAATCCGACTCGTTTTCTCTTCTATTACACCTCTCATAACCTGGGCCCCGTAGAGGAAAATGAACATGTAGATCAGAATACCAAACACAAATCCAACAGCAGTCTGAGTGGTGGTGCTGGTACGCGCTGTGCTTCCGTTTTTTTCGATTTTTTCAGTAACGAGGTTGACAGAAGTCTTTGCATTCTGAATGGTTTTCAGGTCGACATTGTTTTTTTGAAGTTTAAAATTATAGATCATGTCTTCAATGCCTGATTTAATCGACTCTTCGACAGCCAAACCGGGTAAGGTTTTGTAAAATAACTTGACCGTTCCTCCGCCGGTAAGAATATTGGAGGGAATGTAAAGAATTGCAGTGAAGTCGGTCTTGTAAAAATCATCCTGAGCCTTGTCCAGAGAAAACGAGCCGTAAACAAAATTAAGCTGTTTGTTTGGGGGTATGCTGTCCCTGAAAAGGTAGCTGTCGTCGACAACCTCTATCTTTTGCTTCTCCTCGTGCTCGCGGGTTGCGAGCCATATGGGAATGATCATAACCGAGGAAATCAATAAGGGCCCCAAAAAAGTCATAATAAGAAAGGACTTTTTTCTGACACGTGTCAGGTACTCCCGCTGAAGTATGAGACCGATTTTATTCATTTACTTTGGAAATAAAAATTTCTCTAACCGTTGGTATAATCTCCCGTACACCATTAACCTGACAAACACGTATAACGGATTCCAGTACATCGTTGACAGAGGCTTTTCCGATCAGCCGGATCCTGACTTTCAGTAATTCGCCCTCCTGTTGTTGGTCCAGCAGCTGGGCGCAGCCACCCATGGCATTGGTAAAACCCAACATAGTACCGGCAAACTCTAGTTCATAGGTATTGGACCGGAAGGTTTTTCGGATATCCGTTACTGCGCCTTCCAGAATTTTTTTTGACTTATTAAGAAGCGCAATATCATCGCATAGTTCCTCCACCGATTCCATATCGTGGGTTGATAAAATAATAGTAGACCCGGCTTCTTTCAGCCTCAGCAGTTCATTCTTTACGCTGTTGGCATTGATCGGGTCAAATCCGCTGAAGGGTTCATCCAGTATTAAAAGCAAGGGCTCGTGAAGCACGGTGACGATGAACTGAACTTTTTGCTGCATACCCTTTGAAAGTTCTTCAACCTTCTTGTTCCACCAACCTCCGATTTCAAATTTATCAAACCAGATTTTCAGTTTTTGAATCGCTTCAGTCCGTTTCATTCCTTTAAGCTGAGCAAGATAGAGCGCATGTTCTCCAACCTGCATTTTTTTATACAAACCTCTTTCCTCCGGAAGGTAGCCAATCTGGGAAATGTGTTTCGGACTTAATTTTTCCCCGTTAAACAGAAGCGAACCACTGTCGGGTCCCGTAATCTGATTCATAATACGGATCAGAGAAGTTTTGCCGGCTCCGTTAGGACCCAGCAGGCCGAAAACGCTTTGTTTGCGTACAGCGATGCTTACCTCATTCAGTGCCGTGTGATTGGCGTAGCGCTTGACGATGTTGCTGGCTGAAAAAAGTTCCATACTAAAGCCTCCGGATTATTCAAAGTATTGTTTCATCCGTTCGAAAAAACCTTTCTCGTTTCCCGTGGGATTGGGTCTGAAATTCTCTGAATCTTTCAGCTTCTCCAGCATCACCTGTTCTTCCCTGGACAATTTCTGGGGGGTCCACACATTTATGTTCACCAGCAAATCGCCGCGTCCATATCCGTTGATATCCGGCACTCCTTTACTCTTGAGACGGAGTACTTTTCCGCTTTGGGTTCCCGGGTCTATTTTAACTTTAGCTTTTCCGTCTACGGTAGGCACTTCTATGCTTGTCCCAACAGCAGCGTCAATAAAACTGATGTAATGATCGTAATACAGATGAATACCTTCCCGTTTCAATTGTTCGTGCGTAATTTCTTCAATGACCACAATCAGATCCCCGGCAATTCCTCCTCTGGGTGCTGCGTTTCCTTTTCCGCTGACCGAAAGCTGCATTCCGTCTCCCACACCGGCAGGTATCTGAATAGAAATGACGTCCTCGGCTTTTACGATACCATCTCCAAAGCAGACCTTGCACTTATCGGTGATGATCTGCCCCTCCCCGCCACAGGCAGGACAGGGACTGCTGGTCTGCATCTGGCCAAGTATCGTATTGGCTATACGTGTAACCTGTCCGCTTCCTCTGCAGGTGGAACAGGTCGTATGTCCCGATCCGTTATGCGCTCCGGTACCGTGGCAGGAAGTACAGGAAACATATTTGTTGACTTTTATTTTCTTCTCGACTCCGTTTACAATTTCTTCCAGTGTCAGTTTGACCTTAACCCGGAGGTTGGAACCCCTGTTCACCCGCCGACCTCCGCGGGATCCTCCGCTTGAAAATCCTCCGAATCCACCGCTTCCGAATATATCGCCGAACTGACTGAAAATATCCTCCATGCTGAAACCGCCTCCACCTCCGCCAAAGCCGGTATTTCCGCTCATTCCTGCATGGCCGAACTGATCGTAACGCTGTTTTTTTTCAGCATTACTCAAGACTTCATAAGCCTCCGCTGCTTCCTTAAATTTTTCTTCGGCAGCCTTATTGCCGGGATTTTTATCGGGATGGTGCTGAATGGCCAGTTTGCGGTAGGCTTTTTTTATTTCGTCCGGACCAGCATTGCGGGTAACACCGAGTATTTCATAAAAATCTCTTTTTGACATCTGCTTTTAAATTTATTGGCCTACAATTACTTTGGCAAAACGAATAACTTTTCCGTTGAGCGAATAGCCCTTTTCAACTACCTCCACTATTTTTCCTTTCATCTCTTCGCTGGGAGCGGGAATATTTGTAATGGCTTCGTGAAGGTCGGCATTGAAAGGGGTTCCAATGGGCTCCATAACGGTAAGCCCTTTTTGATGCAGGCTATTCATAAATTTATTGTAAATGAGGGTAAAGCCTTCTTTTACCGGGGCGATTTCGGTCATGCTTTCGTTGTGCTTAATAGCCCGTTCAAAATCATCCAGAAGAGGGAGCATGAGCTTAAAAATGTCTTCCCCGGCAGCCAGCATGTTCTCGATTTTTTCTTTGGAGGTGCGGCGGCGGTAATTGTCAAACTCCGAATAAAGCCTAAGGTACTTTTCATCAAGTTCCTTTACTTTAGCCTCAAGGACTTCAACTTCCCCATGTTGGGAAGTATCCTTTTTCAGATCTTTAGATTTCAGATCCTCAGAAGACGGAGCCTGTTCAGATGCTCCGGCCTTCAATTCGTTTTCAGCAGTATTCATTCGTGCTAAATTTTTGTTCGTTTTTTTCAAAAGTTAATGCGCTTATCTGTTCAAAAAACCTGCCAATCCCGATTTAAGAGCCAGGGGTAAAAACAATCCGCCAAAAAGACAGGTTAGGGGCCTCTATTTTAATTATTTTGCCAGTAATTTATCCAATTCCTGATCAAGGGCTTCTCCCCTGAGCGCCTTGGCAATGATAACCCCCCTGGCATCAATTAGAAAATTTGTAGGAATAGCATTTACTCCATAAAGCTGGGCAGGTTCAGAATACCAGCCCTTCATATCGCATACATGGTCGGGCCAGCTCAGTTGATCATGTTGAATTGCAGCAACCCAGGCTTCCTTTTTCTGATCCAAAGACACGCTGTAAATCGCAAACCCGTTTGCATTTTTGAATTTCTTGTCTTTGTATTTGTTGTAAGCGGCCACCACATTCGGATTTTCCATTCGGCAGGGTCCGCACCAGGAAGCCCAAAAATCGATCAGCACTATTTTTCCCCTCAATGACGAAAGGGAGACTTGTTTGCCATCAGGGTTGCTGAATTTTAATTCAGGGGCAAGATTCCCCTTTTCGGTTCCTGTAGCATTTCCGGTTTGAATTGCATTTTTTTCGAATCCGAACGCAAGAATGGCGGTCGCAAATAAAACCAATACATAATTTATTTTCTTCATTTTAACTGAAT
>JABDFU010000032.1:23347-27497 GCA_013286385.1 Bacteroidota bacterium | reverse complement strand
GCAGGAATTGGCAATTGCCGGTGTGAACTTTACAGGTTGGTTTGAACAGACATTGGTTTGGCTTGCAGTAAAGCTTATGCCAAGCGTGCTGCCTTCGCAAATACCTGCACAAATAGAATTCAAAAAGATTATGGAACTGAAATCTCCAACGCTTGAAGTCGTTTGAAATGCGCCTGGTGTTACGGGATAGCCTCCGTCTGTTTTTGCTGTAATATAAAGTTCATTGTTAAATAACGCCAGCCCGGCTCCGTAATCCATGTCATCCTCACCGGGGCCTCCCAGATAGGTTGAACACTTAAAAGAACCGGATGAAGAAAATTTTACGATCATCTGATCCTCAGGTATTCCTCCGTAGGGATCAGTGGCCGAACCTTCATTAAACAAGGGGTCATAGGAACAATTGGTAACCAGAGAGGATGAGGATACATCCTCTCCCTCCATCAGCAGGTACACGTTGTTGTTTGCATCCGTGACAAGGTCCCAGCCCCATTCCCAAATGTCGGGTCCTCCGTAATACGTTGCCCAAAGCCGGGTTCCGGTTGGATTGAATTTTACAACAAAAGCGTTTCCCATTCCAAAAGCCCCGGCTCCTCCGTAAGTCATCTGATACCCTGCCAATACCGGGAAATCAGATGAAGCCGTAAGTCCGGTAAAGTAGATGTTATTTAAATTGTCTGTGGCTATGCCAAATCCGAGGTCCTCATCGCTGCCTCCGTAGAAGGTGGACCAAAGTCTGGCGCCTGCAGGGCTGAATTTCACAACATAGGCGTCGCCTCCGTACGTGCCGGCCCCTCCAAAGGTCATCTGGAATCCTGCCAAAACCGGAAAATCGGTGGAGAATGTGTTTCCTGTTATAATTACATTATTCAGGTTATCAGTGGTAATTGCCGCGCTGTTTAATCCGAGGTTTTCGGTGCTGTTTTCACTGTTGCTTCCACCGTAATAGGTGGCCCAGGTCAGGGTTCCGCCAGGAGTAAATTTTGCCACATAGGCATCTGTCATACCATTGTTATTCATCTGAAACCCTGCCAGGACGGGCAGATCGCTGGAAGCGGTTACACCTGTGATCAATATGTTTCCTGCAAGGTCGGCTGAAATGCCGGCATTGTTCATCCACAATGTACTGCTGTTTTCATCCTGACTTCCACCGTAGTAGGTGGCCCAAAGCCGTGCGCCGGCCGGACTGAATTTAACAATGAAGGCATCCGTCAGCCCCGCGCTGCTGGGCTGGTAACAGCCCCCCCGAGACAGGAAAATCAGTGGAAAGCGTAGAACCGGTAATACAAATGTTTGCTGAATTGTCTGTTGCAATTCCAAGACCTTTGTCCTCTCCGCTCCCTCCGTAATAAGTCGCCCAAAGACGTGTCCCTGCAGCATTAAACTTAACTATAAAAGTATTCTGGTCACCTCCGAAAGCCTGGGTGTAGGCTCCCGGAAGTACAGGAAAATCTACGGATGTAGTGAAGCCTGTGATCATTACGTCTCCGGTATTATCCGTACTTGTTCCTGTGCTGTATTGTTCTCCGGTTCCTCCGTAATAGGTTGCCCAGGGATCGATGATCAACTCGTAATCGGGATTGTAGGTTCCAAGTTTGAAGGAGACCTCGTAATCGGCGATTAGCGATTTGCCATTGCTATTGGCGATTAGGGAATACCCGGCCTTTACCGGTATTTTGTTGCCATCAATAATCTGATAAGCCATTGGGATGGCTTCATGCAATTCACCCACGCTGGTTGAAATGACCAGCCCGCCGTCTTCACTTATGCTGATTTTCTGAGCACCGGTCCATTTCAGTTTGAGCATTCGCGGATCTCCGTGAGACTGAACCAGAATATCATACTTCAATCCGGCTGTCTTGCCGCCGTAATAACAGACATCGATATTTTCATAGATGTCTTTATAAGTGACCTTGTTGCATTGTTTTACGTTCAAAATTCCTTCGGGACATTGCGGGTAATAATAATTTTCGTATCCATTCAATTCATCACCGGTGCTGGTGATAAAGTTAGAGTTCGAGCCTACAAAATCCATATCGAGGCGCTGAATCCTACAAACTTCATTTTTTAATAGTTCTTTTTTCTTTTGTTTTTCTGAGGAACCTTTCAGCATACCGTTTAATTCCAATTCCTCAGCCTTCTGATTCACTTTTTTCATTACTTCTCCTGTATTGCTGTACACATAGCTGATACCCGTTTTTCGAAGGTATATATCGGCGCCATTTCCTTCTCCTTTATACAGGACTTCAGGGCATGGGCGTTTGAGCTGACCTTTATTGGGAGTGAAACAAAGTCCGTTTCCGTTAAGTCCCGAATTATATTTTGGATTGCTTAAATCTGTATTACCGGCATGGAGGAGACTTGAGTAGAAGAAAAATGCGATTACTGCTAATTGTTTCATTTGTAATAAGTTAGATTATTTTAAAATAACAGGTGATTCGTCAAAACAAAACGCAGCCAAAGTAGGCAATAAACTTTACTCTGTCAAAATCTGCCGGGTAAGGCCTTTTCAGGCGTCAAAAGCGTAAGCTGTTTATTGTATCTTCGTCCATTCTAAAAAAGCAGATGTTAAAGCCTTGTTGGAAAATCTATCGTTCGTTTTTAGTGCTGGTTTTTGTATTGTTGTTTGGTTATTCAAAGGGACAAACCAGGCGTGATTCTATCGGATCGGGGCAGTTTTCTTTTGGGATGAGAAACACCCTGAGCGCATTTACAGATGCGCAAAGCTTAGGCCTGGGTTCGGGTGCTGAGGTAAGAATTCGCCTGGCCAAACAGATAAATACCGAGTGGTTCGGGGATTATATTTCAACCAATGTACAGAATCTGGGCTATCGCAGGGATGCACATATTGGCTGGTCAGTTTTATTTTACCTGAACAAGGACCCCTTGCTGGCAGGTAAACTTTCGGCTTATGTTTTGGCGGGGCATTGTTTTGATTATACGCAGGTCTATTCTGATTGGCCGGGTGTTCCTGTCGGAGAGCGCTGGAGTTCGGCCGTTCAGGGAGGCTTAGGAATACATTATAATCTTACCCGACGTTTTGATGTTTCTTTGCTCAGCCAATACATGGTTCACTTTGGAACCAATATTATAACTTCCATTGATTATGATGAAGCTTCAAAGCAGAATTACCTGAGTATTACCAAAGGAAGCGGTTTGTCGCAGGAAGGTCATTTGCTGACTACCCTTAGTGTTAATTATATGCTGGGTTATCTATGGGGAAAAAAGTAGTTCTGCCTTGGAAAAAAACAGTTTTGCTTCTGGCTTTGGTCTGTATAGCCATTGGACCTTTTTTTGGACAGACGGATACCAGCTATATCCACAAAGGCCTGCTACGGGTGGCCGGAACATTTGCTATCGGGGATATGCCTGAAAACAAAATCACAAATGCTTATCTGACCGGTAATCTGGAGTACTATCCGGACAAAACTGTTTCTTTTCGCGGAGATGCTTATTTTCTTATGAATTCACTTACAGAAAACAGCATTTTGAAAGCGAATGATGCCATTTATTTTGGAGGAGTTTACCACTTCAGGACGCATTCGGCATTTGATCTGGTCTTTGGATTTCAGCCCGGAGTCAGTTATACGCAAATGCTTAAGGCGGATGGACAGAATGATGTTGCAACAATTTGCCCGCTGGCCTCCGTTGTAACCGGCTTTAATTTTTTCGCAGAGAAATGGTTTCACATTCAGGTCAATGTGCGGTATACTATAGGACAGCATCTGAGCCAGACAACTGAAATGAGTATCAGTGAGCTGAGTTTTAACTTCGGATTGGGTTTTAATTTATTTTAAAATCCGGTGTCTTTATTTTAAAAGAAGAAGTCGTGCTGAAGGTACAGGTAATAGACCGGATAAGTTTTGGTATAGGAATAGTTGATAAGCCTGAAAGCAGGTGAAAAACTTATTCTTGTATTGGAGGAAAAAATAAACTGCAGGCCCGGTCTGGCCTCCAGATAGCTTTGTTTGCCGAGTGAGGGTACAGTGCCCGAATAAACCGGAATCCCTTTTTTACTTATTTCGGCAGCGCCGAAACTTTCGCCGATGAACTCCATGTAGAGGTTCATGTTGAGCTGTTTATAGTTTTGGTAGATGAAGGGCAGAACCTGGTAGCCAAACGAAAGACTGTAGGTCAGGGCATTGGAATAGTT
>JABDFU010000032.1:0-23337 GCA_013286385.1 Bacteroidota bacterium | reverse complement strand
AATGGCGGAGTCGACTTGCTGAAATTTAAAGGGCAGGATATACCCGACATTGGCAGAGAGGGCCCATTTATTTTTCAAATAGGTAGCGATGAGTCCGGCGGCGACACCTGAATTGTCACCCATTAAATCGGGTTCGGCTTCCAGATGGGGCTCGTTACCACCTGCAAGCTGGAGAAAGGTTGCCATGCGAAAATGGCTGTCTTCCCCGTCGATGCATAAAAATCGGTATTTAAGGGTAGCGCAGTAATTTTCGAGCCAAAATGGATGGAACTGACCGCGTATATATCCGTTGGTTTGGAGCGTGTTTGTTACCGGGTTGTAGTAAATAAAATTGTCGGGCAGCGTTAAATCGTGGTGATTTGAAAAGCTGATGGTTTGATCGAGAGAAAGTTTGGAGCTAATGCCGTAATTGAACGAATAACCCTGCCAGAGTCTGATCTGATTGATTTCCTGGAACTCCTCATTTGAAAGTTTTACACGCAGAACACCTTTGGGCAGATTACTGGCGGACTCTGTATTGGGAAATAACTCCTGTGCGGCAACCAAAAACGGTATTGCGCTGAGAATGAAAGATAACTGAAGAACCAACGGAAACCTGCGCACGATTTTTTTTGTAAAAATAGCAGAGATATCCGGTAAAAGCAGAACGAATGGTTAAATTTGAGGGTATGAGAAATAAAGTTCTGCTTTGTGTATTGATTTATTTTCTGCCTGGTCTTCAGAACTCTTTTTCGCAGGTTCGTTCTGTTTCTATCGGAATTAACGGTTTGCATTGTTCGGCCTGTTCGTTCGGAACTGAAAAGTCACTCAGGCAGCTTGATTTTGTACGGGAAATTAAAATGGACCTCAATGCCCATGTAGCTGAGGTAACTTTTAAACAGGGGAAAATTGTTGATTTTGATGCCCTGGCAAAAAAAGTTGTGGATGCCGGATATTCTGTACGAAGCATTTGTATAGTGTATGATTTCAAAAATTATCAGGTTGTCAATAACAGCTGTCTGGATGATCCTTCGATGATCCTGAGTTTTGTAGGAGTCAAGGCTCAGCAGGTTTTAAACGGGCCACACACACTTCAGGTGCTGGGAAAGGATTTTATGCCTGCAGCGGAATTTAAAAAATGGAAAACCCTGTTTACGGATGTCTGTAAGGTAAACGGAGGAGTCAAAAAAATCATTCAGGTGAGTCTTGCATGAAAGTTACAAAACTATATATCCTTGTAAGTTTAATTTTCATGGGTTTTGCCTCCGCTCAGGTTCATGTCGGGCCTGGACAGACCTATGCCAATATCGGTTTGGCCTGCACCGCTCATGCTATCCAGGCCAGGGATACGGTATACCTGCATAAAGGAACGTATGCAGGAGGGATGCTGATCGACAGTTTATTCGGAACGTCTGCGAAATGGATTACCATTTGCAATTTCAGGACCGATTCGGTTTCCATACTGGGGCAGTGGACAGTAACTGTCGCCAATTATCTGAGGATAACCGGACTGACTTTTAACGGAAACGATTCGGCTTCCTGGGCGAACGGCAGCATTTATCACCAGCTGTTTTTTGATTACAATTATGTTTGCCTGACGGACCTCACCCATATTACGGTGGATCATTGCAATTTTATAAATCTGCTTTGCGGCCCCAAGAAGTACACGCTATCCAATACTGCCGGTAATGTATCCATTAAGTTTACAGGAACGGATACGTTTCAGGTCAGTAATTGTCTCTTCCTGGGAAATGCCGGCAGCGAGGGCCTGAGTATGAACGGGGATCGTAACGGAATGGTGAAGAACAACCGGTTTGATGCACCGGTTGCTGGTTCGGGTTTGGCATGGTCCTCGCATTGCAGCTGATTCTACTATTTATGAAGCGGACAGTATTACGTTTTGTTCAAATATAAGTATCGGTGGTCAAACCTGCCTGAGACTGGCTTCACTTTCGAATTCGAATATTGTCAATAACACTTTTTTTAAGGCCAATGAATTTACGGTTCGATTGCTTGAGGAGGATCCGGATGTTGAGTTTATGAACAACACAATTACCAATATATTTTCACTATTGTGAGTACGGATTTGGGCTACAATCAATTTTACATCAATGAAAGCGGAGGATTACCATATAACACCTTTGTTTTTAACAACAATTTGTTTTTCAGCTATTCAGATCCTGCGATGGGAATGAGCGGAATTTATCAGGATGTGGGAAGTGCGAATCCTGCCATTTTGAACCGATCAGTTGGGAATTCAGATTGACCTGAGTGGGACAAGCAGAGGAATGTATAAAGCGGTTTTGCATTCAGCCGGAGGGGCGATTTTAACAAAGAGTCTGCTGATCGAGTAATTCGTTGATTTAGCCCAGTCGTTTAACGTTGCTGGCGTTGGGGCCTTTTTTACCCTCGGTGATCATAAAACTTACCGCATCGCCTTTACGGACCAGGCAGGTGAGTCCGGATTCGTGAACGAAGATGTCTTCTCCGGTCCCATCAACAGTAATGAATCCGTATTTGCTTAATTCGTTGTAGGATTTGATTTTGCCGGTTTTCATGCAGGGTTTATCTAAGATAGAAAGAATCCGGGCTCGCCTGAGAATTTGAAATCAAAGAGAAGGGGGGGCTCCGGAAGCTTTTCCTGGCCGAAATCTAATTCAAAAGACAAAAATTTATCTTCTGAATGAAAATGCATATTTGACGTATGCAGCAGGTCGAACATGAATTTGTGGGTACGGTCGTCTTCTGCAATTATTTTTACGGGGGTTACCAGAAATTTAAAATCCTCCAGCAATACTGCAAACGCGTAATTGAAACCTCTGCTTTTATAGTAATTAATTTGTTCCTTAATTTCTCTTTCCATTGTTTTCTTAATCTGATTGGATAAATCTAATGAATATCAGATGTTAAACCAATGGAAAGTTTTGAACGTTCGATTGTTGAATTCTGCTGTTTCCGGCGGTCAGGAATAACGATGGGATTAAATGCCAAGCAATCCTCTTGATATATGCCAGGAGTCGGGCTCACGGTTTGTTTTCCCGTTTTTTCTGAATTTCTCACGCCTTCTTTCGTGGCTTAATTTCTGAAGTTCTCTGGCTGATAGTACTTCACTGAAGGTGAGTTCTGAAGAGCTTTCCTCAAACTCGTGGATTTCTTTTTTTTTCATTTCACTTATTTTTCACGTATGTTTTAACAGTAAAGGATTCAATACTTTTTTGTCGGTTCAATTATTCAATTCAATTACTCAATTGTCATATCCACAATAAGGCCCCGGATAATACAAGCGAACTGAAACTGCTGACTTCATTTTTCTTTTCAGAACTGCTTTCAGCAGTTGCGTTTTCTAACGTGCCGCTTTCGGCAATTGCAATTAGTTCTTCTTTCATTTTTTTTTCTTCGTTTTCGGATTGAGGTGTAACGTTCATTTGAATAACTTAACTGCAAATTTTGTGCTGAAATTGTCTTTTGGCAGTTAAAAATTTGTTAAAAGCGAGTTAATGTTTGTTAAGAAAATTGCACTGGATAATCCTGTGCAGGTATTGGGCCTTTTCGTCGCATAATATCCTGTGCTGGTATATTTCATTTGCAGACAGCTTCCTGCAAGGATACATTTGATATGTGTTTTTTTGGTTTCGTTCTTTTGTTTAATTGTTTGATTTGTTCATTAAAATGGATACGGATGAACTTACCTGCACATTGGTTTATGTTTATTGCAATTAATTTGTGTTTTGCAGGCAGGTTCATCCCCCATTTTAACTTTCAAACAGCATACGTAAAATCCGTTCGAATTATTTTTATCGTTCAATAAACAATTTAAAACTAAAGTTATGGGACACCATGCAATCAGTATAGCAGTATTATTGTTATCGCTTACAGCAGGAACCTTGCTTCTTGCCAAAACAAATAAGGATGGTTTGGGGATGTATTACCGGGTTGTTTCCTGGTTTGTAATGGTTTTCTCAATGCTACTTATTTTATGCAGCGTTGTACGGTGCATTGCAGGGAGAGAACATCATAAGAAAAACCATGAAAGGCACGGCAATATGATGTGGCGGGGTGGAATGGGGGGCATGTACAGAGGCGGTATGCACAGAGATGGAATAGGAATGGGAGAAATGAGGATGGAAGAGATGCGTATGGGTGAGCGGGAAGGTATGGAAGCGGAAGGGGAGAGTATGTCTTCAGGGGAAGGTCATTTTATGAAAGGAAGGCATCACAGGGGAGAAGGAAAAGACTCCCTGTCAACAAAATAGATTCGACAAAATAGAGCAACCCGGTTGCTAGGGAATAAAGGAACAATCCTTTAACTTAGTAATCGGGTATGTTTTTAAAGCTTCCACAAGACCGCTATCGTTTTTCTCTTGTTTACGCGCTCGTTTTTTTTACGAGCGCTTTGTTTTCACAGGGGCTTATTTCGAAACTAAACACCCTCGACCTCCTTCTTAAATTCAGGAACAGCTCTTTAAAGCCGGTTTACAATGTCAGTGTTCGGGTTGAATCGCCCGGACTGGCTGAAAAGACGTTCTCTTCACTGACCGACAGCAACAGCCGTGTTCAATTTGTGTTTGACAAATTGTATGCGGTTTTTGTTTCTTCTGAAAACTACAGCCCGTTAAAGATTATTGTCGACACCCGGTTCAAAGAGAAAAAAGGTAAACTCAAAATCAACAAGGATAAGTCGGGTCTTGTCAAGCTGTTTTTTACGCTTGACCTGTTCGTGCCCATGTGTGTTTTGCAGCGAATGGCCCCGCAGGATACTTCGGCCTGCGCGCGTATATTTTTTGACCCCAAAACGAATGCATTTGTGCTTGACAGTACCTATCGGATGAATGGTAAAACCGAAATTTCAGATGATCCCTGTTCTGTATTTTTAGCTCGCAGCCTGACCGACACCGGTTCGGCCCTGAACAGGAACCTGGTAGATTACAACGCCAAACTGGTTTACGGACAGAAAAAGTCGTCTCTGGTTGACCAGGGACTTCATTTAAAAGACAGCAGCGGTGAGGTCATTCAATCTACCAAGACTGATTTGTATGGCCATTTTTCGTTTAAGAAAATCGATCCGCACGCAAATTTCAATATCGTTCTGGATAAGAATCTTAAATCCCCATCGGGTGAAAAGGTTTATCTTATTGATGCGAAGGATATTGAAAGCAAGGAGATAAAAAAGAATGAATCGAACGAATCTGTCTACGATCTTCTGTCCACTGAATTGCTTAAACTGACAGAGAACAACGCCGAAGGAACTGCGGGAAAAATCGAAAAATTTAAGGCCGGAAACGAAAAAGAGCTGACCCTTACCGAACCTTTTTTTTATGCACCCGGAGAGTGGAAAGTTTCGAAAGCAAATGAGCGGATCCTGGATAACCTGCTACAGGCGCTTATTCTGAATGAGCATTTCAGGCTCGAAATTTATTCACATACGGATGCTGTCGGAAACGCCCAAATGAATATAGAACTTTCGAACAAAAGAGCGAAAGCGATTGTAGATCTTTTTGTAGGCAAGGGAATCAGACCTGAGCGCCTGAAAGGGCAGGGATTCGGCGCTACCCGGCTGCTGAACAGATGTAAAGAAGGTGTGACGTGTTCTGAAAAAGAAAATCAGGTTAACCGAAGAACCGAATTCAAATTGATTAAGAATGAGTAACGGGACTCGGCAGTATGTTTGCAGTTTGGTTGTCCTTCGTTTGGTTTTTGGATTTTTGATTTTCGGATTTTTATCCGCTTCTGCTCAGCCAGAGGCTTCTCCGGAGGTAAATGCCAGGCTCACAGCCTACTGGAATTCGATGGAGCGTATTTTATTTTCCCCACTTCCAGCCGACACAATGGCTGCAGTGGATTGCCATCAACTGGACAGCGCTACATTTTATTTTTACGATTATATTAAAATAGCGAAAAACGTATTGCCTCCGCTTGTTTTTAAAACCAAGGCGGTTTATTATCTGCTCGAGCTGCAAACCCGGTTCAGGGATATTTATCTGCGGAATCCCAGGGCTAATTTTTGTTACAAGGAAAAAAATTACACCCTGCTGAACATTGCTGCCAAACTAGATCCGGGCAACATGATGATTAAGAATAACCTGTTGTTGTTCAATTCTGAAATTCAACGCCTTGAGCATAACCAAACGGTTGAGCTACTGAAGGGTGTGGAACTCGAAAATGCCCGGCAGCAGGACAGCCTCAGACGAAAGGCCGAACTGCTTAACCTGCAGGAGAGTCAGCTCAAAGATCAAAATGATGCTTTGTCTGTTCAGGAAACAAAGTTGAAAAATCAGGAGTGGGAACTTATTTTCAATGAAAAGAAAATTCTTCAGCAGCGGAAAACGCTTTCGATTCAGGTTTCAAAAATTCAGAATCAGTACGTGATTATTTCACTTTTTTTGGTAGTAGTGCTATTACTGGTCCTGGTGCTGGTGCTAAGTGTGGTCGGGCGTTCACTGCGTATTACCCGAAGGCAAAAGAACATTATTGAGTTGCAGAAAAATGAAGTTTACCGGCAGAAGGAAATTGTGGACAGCCACCAGAAGGAAATTATTGATTCGATCCGTTATGCCAAACGAATTCAAAATGCTATGCTGAAGGAACAGGAGCACGTGAGTTTGCATTTGCCCGAACATTTTGTTTTGTTTAAGCCCAAGGACATTGTAAGCGGAGATTTTTACTGGTCTATGGAAAAGGATGATTTCTGGTACCTGGCCGAGGCCGATTGCACGGGTCATGGAGTCCCGGGGGGGTTCCTGACAATGATCGGAACTGCATTTCTGAATGAAATAAATGCAACGAAAGAGGTACTGAGTCCGGCTGAAATTTTAGACCGTTTGCGAGCCCGTTTTATCAAGGAACTGGGTCAGAAGGGGGTATACGGCGAAAGCAATGACGGTATGGATATTTCACTTTGCAGGTTTGACCGGAGCAAAGTCATCTCTCAGTGGAGCGGCGAAATCACTCTTCAATGGGCCGGGGCAAACAGTCCACTCTTTCTGTTAAAGGCCGATGAATTTCTGGAAATCGGCGCCAATAAGCAACCCATTGGGTATGTGGATAATCCTGAACCCTTTGCAAATCATTCTTTTGTACTTAAAAAAGGGGATATCGTAATTATTTCGAGTGATGGGTACGCTGATCAATTCGGACAAAATAATAAAAAGCTGAAAAAAAAGGTTTTCAAAGAGCTGCTTTATTCAATCCGGGAGCAGCCTATGCATGATCAAAAAAGGCATTTGGAAAAGTTTCACGCAGACTGGAAAGGGGATCTTTTTCAGACAGATGATATTTGCGTAATCGGCATACGGATTTAAAGCCTGATTAACCGAAGAAAATAATTCGATTATTTTTTTTTGTTTTAAAAGTTTTTATTGAAATTCGTACGGGAATCAGCAAAGATCTGAAAAATGAAAAAACAAAGCAGCTCAAAAAAAACCTCTGCTAAAAAAACAACCGTCAAGAAGACGGCAAAAGCTGCTAAGCCGGCAAGATCTGCCAAGGCTTCAAAAGCAAAGGCTACCTCTGATGATGAGGATGAGTTCGAAGAATTTGACGGAGGGGAAGAAATTAAACTGGATAAACTGGATGAACTGAATCACCATCTGGATGATGAGGATGAGGATGAGTTTTATGTCGGGGATGATTTCTAAAGATAAATGCAACCTCCTACCGAGTCTGAACTGGCACCGGTAACAGATTTCAAACTATTTACTTCCTGCCTCCAGCGCAATACGCCTAAAAAGGCGAATATCAGAGCTTCTTTAAATTCAATGGTTTTGCTGTCGGGCAGTCCGAGGGCTGTTTTTTTACCCGTGTGATAACGTATGCGTTCGAGCAGGAATTTATTATAGGCTCCCCCTCCTGTTACCAGTATGGAGTCGTGCCTTTTGATGACAGCGGCGATTTGAATGGAGGCGTGTTCGCTAAAGGTGCGAAGCAGATCGAAGGGGTTTGAGGCTGAATTGTTCAGAAGGGGTATTGTATTTTTTACTACCCATTCTTTGCCCAGAGACTTGGGAGGAAGCTGCCGGTAGTAATCCGGTTTATTCAGTTTATTCAATAACGCGGTGTTCACTTGACCGCGTCTGGCCAGGCTCCCTTCAGGGTCGTATTTCTTTTGAAGTTTGTGACTGAGCAGGTTAAAAACAATATTGAGCGGGCAGATATCGAATGCCTGAATACCGTTTGAGCCTATCAGACTGCAATTGGCAAAGCCTCCCAGATTCAGAAAGGCCGAATGGGATTTAAATAAAAGGGCATCTCCAATGGGGACCAGGGGAGCGCCCTGACCGCCAAGGGCAATATCCTTTGACCTGAAGTCGCATACTGCAGGAAGACCGCATTCGGCTGCAATGCTTGCGCCATCACCGACCTGGGAACTCAGCCCATTAAAGGGCTGATGAAAAACAGTATGACCATGGGAGGCCACGAACTCAGGCCTGGGATGGTTTTTCCTGAGGAAGGTGTTCACCAGTTGACCCAGGTAGTGACCGTAATCAACGTGGGTCTGTGCAAATTCAAGTGCAGAACCGCTTTCGAGTTTACTAAGCCGGTCTTTCCATTGTTTGCTGTAGGGAAAGGTTTGGGTCCGTTCTACGCTGTACCGCCATTTTTTGTTCTTTAGCCGGAAGCTGCACAGGGCGATGTCGGTTCCATCCAGTGAGGTTCCCGACATGAGTCCGATAACGCGGTATGTTGTTTTTTCTTTCAGCATTAAGGGATAAAAAAGTACATTTACAGGCATAAACAAATGCATCCAAATTTATGATTTTTGAACTAACAGAAGAGCATTTATCCGTACAAAAGGCGGCACGTGATTTCGCCCAGGAAGTTTTGAAACCGGGGGTTATTGAACGCGATAATTTGCAGAAATTTCCCACGCAAGAAATAAAACAACTTGGAGAGCTGGGTTTTTTGGGCATGATGGTTGATCCGAAATATGGAGGTGGAGGAATGGACGCTATTTCTTACGTGCTGGCGATGGAGGAAATTTCGAAAGTGGATGCCTCGGCTTCAGTGGTCATGTCGGTTAATAATTCGCTGGTTTGCTGGGGACTCGAGCAATTTGGCACGGAAGCTCAAAAACAAAAATACCTCACCCGTCTGGCTAAAGGAGAGATCATTGGAGCATTTTGCCTGTCAGAACCCGAAGCCGGATCGGACGCAACTTCTCAGCGGACAACTGCTATTGATAAGGGGGATCATTATCTGATGAACGGTACCAAGAACTGGATCACCAACGGAGGCACGGCTTCGGTTTACCTGGTGATTGCTCAGACGCATGTAGAAAAAGGACACAAAGGAATTAACGCCTTAATTGTGGAAAAAGGAATGCCTGGATTTATAGTCGGGAAAAAGGAAGATAAGATGGGAATCAGGGGATCGGACACGCATTCGCTGATGTTTACCGATGTAAAAGTTCCTAAGGAAAACAGGATTGGAGAGGATGGCTTCGGATTTAAATTTGCCATGAAGACCCTTGCCGGAGGACGAATCGGAATCGCTTCCCAGGCACTTGGTATTGCCAGCGGTGCATACGAGCTGGCTCTGGCGTATTCAAAAGAACGCAAGGCTTTCGGGAAACCCATTTCCCAGCATCAGGCCATTCAGTTTAAACTGGCAGATATGGCGACTGAAATTGATGCGGCCCGCCTTTTATGCATAAAGGCGGCCTGGCTGAAAGATACCGGAAAGAATTACGATACCGCCAGCGCCATGGCTAAACTTTTTGCCTCACGCGTTGCTATGGAAACCACGGTGGAAGCTGTGCAGATTCACGGGGGATACGGCTTTGTGAAGGAATACCATGTGGAGCGGCTGATGCGTGATGCGAAAATCACGCAGATCTACGAGGGGACTTCGGAGGTTCAGAAGATTGTAATTTCAAGGGCGGTACTGAGGTGAATGATTATTTTAAAAAAAAATTGAATTGCCCGCTGACAATCGGGATTGTATTGTTTGTTTGTTTTTCCTTGCATGCAGGAAACGAAGGATCCCTGACTGAAAAAGGGAAAGAATTGGTTAAGACCCGGGGTCCCGGTAAAATCAATGAACTGAAATTCACCGAGAATAAGGGTCAGATGGCTGATCTGCGCGGTACTGCTGTCCCCGGCCTTTTATTCAAAACTTCTTTAGGCGGAGTTGATCTGTATATCTGTACTTCGGGGCTGAGCTATGTTTTTAAAAAACCGGACCGTGAAGGGGACAGTCTGCATTACACGTATTGCCGGGCTGATATGGAATTAACAGGGGCCGCTGTTACGAAAGAGAATTGCCTTAAGGAATTTACTTCTGCACACCAAACCGACTATTACCAGCCTCAGTGTCCTGAGGGAGTCTTGCATGTGCACAGCTATGAAAAGCTAACCTTCAGTAATGTCTATCCTGGGATTGACTGGGTGCTGTACGATACCGGTGGGAAATTAAAATATGATTTTATTGTGCATCCGGGCGGGGACCCTTCGCAGATCAGACTGAACTATAAGTGGACGGATAGGCCAGTGCTCAGGAAAGATGGTTCGATGACGATAAACACTCCTGTGGGTTCGCTGGAAGAAGGCGCTCCTGTTTCGTTTCAGAAGGAAAGTTCGTTTGTGGCGGGCAATTCTCCTGGCCGGGCCAATAGCATTGAAACTCATTTTGTACTGAGGGGTTCTGAGGCGGGCTTCAGTATCGGCAGTTATGATAAAAGCCGGGATTTGAGGATTGACCCCACACTTGTATGGGCAACCTATTATGCAGGAACCAGCGATTTGGATGATGTGCAGTCTATCATGGACGACAAGACGAGTCTCTGGGTAACAGGCACTACAACTTCACTTGGCTTCCCGACTCAGGCTACGGGAGGACAGTATTTTCAGGGAACAAATGCCGGGAGTTGGGATGCTTTTGTTATGCAGTTCAGTCTGGCCGGCGCACTGAAGTGGTCTACTTATTTCGGAGGGAGCAAATGGGATCAGGCCAATTCGATACAAAGTGACGGAACCAATGTCTGGGTGACGGGTTATACCAATTCGTCTGATTTTCCGGTAAAGAATCCCGGCACAGGGAATTACATGCAACTTACCAATGCCACGCCTTTCAGTTCCTTTAATGCGTTTATTCTTCAGTTTACTGTTTCTGACGTGCTGGTATGGTCTACTTATTTTGGCGGAGCCAGCACCACCTCGGGGGATAAAGGAAATTCGATACAAAGTGACGGAACCAATGTCTGGGTAACAGGAATTTGCACATCCACCAATTTTCCTACCCAAACAAAAGCGGGTTCTTATTTTAACGGGGCAATTTCGGGTAATGAGGATGCTTTTGTTTCTGAATTTACTACTGCCGGAAAACTGGTTTGGTCTACCTATCTGGGTCCGGGTTCGGGGACTTCGATTTTCAGCGACCTGAGCAATGTTTGGGTAACGGGCTACGCAGGTTCCGGTTTTCCTTTAAAGAATCCCGGTGGCGGTGCATTTTACCAGTCGGTTTCGAAAACCTTTAACAATACGGGATTCGTTACGCAGTTTTCGAACGCCGGAGTGTTGACCTGGTCGACGTTCTATGGAGGGAGTGGTGAGGAAGAGGGAACCTGCATTCAGAGTGATGGTAAACACGTCTGGCTGACCGGAGGGACGGCGTCTTCTGATTTTCCCACACTCGATCCCGGAGGTGCAACGTATTTTCAGGGGAGCAATAATAATTATTCAGCAGGGGGATCGAATGTATTTATTGCTGAGTTTACTACCGCAGGCGTTCAGGTCTGGTCGACCTATTACGGAGGCAGCGGCGGCCAAAACACCAGTCATATCAGCGATGAGGGTTATTCGATTCAGAGTGACGGCAGTAATGTCTGGATATGCGGATCGACTGTTTCAACGGACTTCCCCCTGAAATCGCAGAGTTGCGGAGGATGGAATCAAACAGCTTTCGGAGCCGGGACCGTGGATGTATTTATCCTCCAGTTTTGCACTACGGGAGTTCTGCAATGGGCAACGTATTATGGAACGGACGGGGAATTTGACGGGAGCGCTGTTTCTGCAGACAGCAAAAATTTATTTGTGGGTGGTGATGCAGGTGGCGTGGCCGGAACTGCTTACCCCCTGCAAAACCCGGGCGCCCCTGCCTATTACCATCCGACAATGGACGGAGGGCCGGGAGGAGAAAACGTTTTTGTCGGACAATTCAACATTTCGTGTTCCTGCGCCAGTCCAACTTTCAGCATGAGTGTCAGTCCTGCCGATACTACCCTGTGTTCATCGGGCTCGGTGACCCTGACCGCAAGCGGGGGATCGGGTTGTTATTCCTGGAGTCCGGGAGGAGCAACGACCTCTTTTATTACCGTTTCTCCAGGAAGTACCAGTACCTATACGGTGACAGCGACCGCTCCCGGCGGATGCACGGGTTCTGCAACAGCAGTGGTTACGATTTCTCAGGGACCGGTCATCAATTCGGTTACGCCCACCAATCCGGGCTGTTCAGGCGGAACAGGATCTGCTTTTGCAACAGCTTCCGGCGGAACGGGTACATTGACTTACAGTTGGGGTCCGGCAGTTGGCTCGGGTCAGGGCACGGCCACTGTATCGGGCTTAGCCGACGGGACCTATTCGCTCACGGTAACCGATGGGGCCGGATGTCAGGCTGTTTCTACCATCAGTATTGTTGCACCTGCGGCGCTTACACTGTCCGCCACGCAGAACGTGGCGGCAGAATGCGGGAAAAACAACGGTGTTGCCATCGCAACAGCAGGAGGCGGCACCGGTACCAGCTATACCTACGACTGGAGTTCGGGGGCTTCAGGAATAACCGGTTCGGGTTCAGGGTTCAGCGCTTCCACCCTGGCAGCAGGAATTTATACGGTTACGGTTGCTGATGTGAACGGATGTACAACTACTGCTTCTGTGACAATAGGAACCAGTGGAGGACCTTCTGTGACATTGAACCGGCAAGCCAATGTTTGTCCGGGAGATTCGGATGGGGTACTTTCGGTTTCAGTGGCAGGCGGATTGCCTGATTACACCTATAGTTGGAGTACCGGCATGAGTTCAAGTTCAGCAGCAGCAGAGGATTCTGTGCTTGCACTGAAAGCCGGTTCTTACACGCTGACCGTCACCGACGCCAACGGCTGTACAGGTACTTTGACAGAAACGGTTTCTAACCTTCCGGGCCTGGTACCGAGCATTTCCAGGGACACTGCAATTTTCAAAGGTTCACGGGTACAACTTGTAGCCGGAGGGGGATCGATGTATTTGTGGACACCTCCTGATTCTCTGAGCGGCTCAGGTATTGCCAATCCTGTTGCAGATCCGTCCCAAACCACTTACTATAAAGTAATTGTCAGCGATGCCAACGGTTGCAGCGGCCTGGACAGCGTACTGGTTACTGTTGTAGAATCTACTGACTGTGATTCTTTGAATGCTTTGAATGCCATTTTTGTTCCGAGCGCTTTTTCGCCCAATGCGGATGGGCAAAACGATGTTTTCTATGTTCGCATAGGCTATTTAAGCTGTTTAGCGAACATGAAGATTGAGGTATTTGACCGTTGGGGCGAGTTGGTTTTTTCAACAAGCAATCCGGATGTGGGCTGGGACGGAAAATTCAAAGGGCAACTGATGAATCAGGCTGTTTTTTTTTATTACCTGACTGCGGCATCGACATCCGGACAGACCATTGAGAGGAAAGGCAACATTACTTTGGTGAGGTAGAAATGAGTCAGGTATTCAATAAATTTATCGGGACCGTATTGCTCTTTTCTTTGATACCGGAAAATCAGGCAAGCAGTCAGATCATCAATACCTTCGCCGGTAATGGCACAGCCGGAAAAACCGGAGACGGCGGGCTTGCAATTTCTGCTGAGCTGTATAACCCCTGGGGAGTATGTGTCGACAAATCGGGTAATGCGTATATCTCGGATTACCTGAACAACAAAGTCAGGAAAGTGGATGCTGCCGGCATCATCACAACCTTTGCCGGAACCGGTATCGCTGGTTACCTGGGTGACGGAGGACCGGCTGCTGCTGCAGAATTAAATAAGCCAAGCGCCATAGCTGTGGATACTTCAGGCAATGTCTACGTTTCGGACCTTGGCAATAGTGTCGTCCGGAAAATTACGGTTGCAACAGGTATCATTTCGACCATTGCGGGAACGGGAGTTGCAGGTTACAACGGAGACAATATTGCTGCCACTGCGGCCAAAATAAACGATCCTCAGGGTTTATTCGTGGATGCCCAGGGCAATGTATTTATTGGGGATGCCAATAATTACCGGGTCAGAAAAGTAACCGCTTCAAGCGGACTGATATCTACTGTAGCCGGGAACGGATCGGGGGGATTCAGCGGAGATGGGGGCCCCGCAACGAACGCGACTTTTTTCTTTCCGGCGGCTGTTTATGTTGATGCAACCGGAAATATATTTATCTCAGATTATCTGAACGGCAGGGTTCGTGAGGTATATGCAGGTACCGGGAACGTAAACACTATTGCCGGTAATGGAAGCTACGGGGTTACAGGTGACGGAGGACTGGCAACCGCCGCGGGCATGACTTACGCTTCAGGCCTGTGGGTGGATGTAAATGAAAATGTTTTCATCGCGGATGTAGAAGGAAACCGGGTCAGAGAAGTAACGGCCTCCACCGGAATCATCAATACGATTGCCGGTACGGGCACTGCCGGTTATTCGGGAGACGGAGGCCCGGCAAAAAATGCAGAGCTGCAGAATCCACAGGGCATTTGTCTGGATCCCTGCGGCAACCTGTACATTGCAGACCTGACAAACAACAGGATCAGAACTGTCAGTTCGGTGACATCGGGTTTCTCCTGTTCGATCTCGCTGACCGGTCCGAATCCGGTTTGCATGGGCTCGGCGATTTCACTCGAGGCCACTTCAGGCGCAGAAAAATACAAATGGAGCACAGGAGATTCGTCAGAAACGGTAAGCGTAATTCCAATTGCTTCGACAACTTACACGGTGACGCTGACCAGTTCATTCGGTTGCACTGCTACGGCAACCCGGTTTATTCCTGTAGATTCATTGCCGCTGGTTAAAATAACGGCTTTGTCAGATCTGAAATGCCTGCCCGGCGCGAGAGGGTCTGCCACTGCTCTTGCCTCCGGAGGTTCAGGCAGCGGATATACGTATAGTTGGGACAATGGAGCAACCGGAAAAGCTGACACAAGTCTGGCTGCCGGAACCTATACAATGTTCGTCACAGACGGAAACGGATGCACGGGCTCAACAACTGCCCTTATCCGGCAATCTGTTTTTGGCGGTGTCAAGGTTAACAGCAACCAGACAATTACGCAGGGTCAGAAGGTTCAGCTTTCAGCGAGCGGTGGAACAAGCTACATATGGTCGCCGGTGGCGTCGCTGAATAATCCGGACAGTTCAGATCCTGTTGCCGATCCTTCCCGGACTACAATGTATACGGTACTGGTTACTGATTCGAATAATTGTACGGGTACGGACAGCGTTCGGATTACTGTTGAAATCCAAAACAATTGCGATTCAACAGCTCTTTTTGTTCCTTCGGCTTTTTCACCTAACGGAGACGGAGTAAACGATATTTTTTATGTACGCGGCACCACTTGTATTACAAAATTCAGGTTCAGTATCTTTGATCGCTGGGGAGAACAGGTTTTCTCCGCGGACAATCAGGAGTCTGGCTGGGATGGAACGTTCAGGGGGCAATTGATGAATGCCGCTGTTTTTGTTTATTACCTCAGTGTGGATTTTTCAAACGGGCAAGGGGTCAGCAGAAAAGGGACTGTTACGCTGTTGCACTAGTTACGCTGACAGAAAGGGAGGTCAAATTTTCAGTCCGATAATGGTCACATCATCAAGTTGTTCGAGTGAGCTTTTCCAGTTTTCAAATTCGGTATCCAATAGTTCCTTTTGTAACCCTAATGGCTTATCGCTTATCGCTAATAACTTATTTTCAAGTTGTTTGTATTTGTATTTTTTTCCATTGGGCCCTCCGAACTGGTCGGCAAAGCCGTCAGTAAGTAAATAGAATACGTGGTCAGTACTGAAAGGTAAGGAGTGGGAAGTAAAAGGAACCGGATTTTCGCTTTGACCTATGGGTTGTTTGTCGCCCCTGATTTCTGACAATTGGCCGTTATCAGTGTAATACAAATTATTATACGCCCCGCTCCAGCTTATTTTTTTAGTTGCTTTGTTTATGGAAAGCAGGGAGATATCCATACCGTCTTTGACCTGACTTGGGCTACCGGCAAAAGTTTCAAGAACGAGATCGCGGGTCTTGTCGAGAATCTGACCGGTGTCAAGGAGTTGAAATTCACTGACTGCCCTGTTCAAGGCATTGGAACATACCACTGATACCATGGCCCCCGGTACTCCATGCCCCGTGCTGTCGGCAGCTGCAATGAGCAGTGTGTCATTAATTTTTTTCATCCAGTAGAAATCTCCGGCCACAATGTCTTTGGGTTTGTACAAAACAAATGATTCTGGCAAATGAGTTGATACCAGGGAAAGAGGAGGCAGTATAGCCTCCTGTAATCGTTTGGCGTACGTTATGGAGTCGAGTATGTCACGGTTTTTTTCTTCAATAATCTGGTTTTGCCGTCGGGTTGTTTTGAGCGTTTGGAAAACAAGTAGGGCTATGGCCAGCAATGCGAGGGCAATACTGAGGAAAAAACCCATTGCCCATTGCTGCTTTTTGAGTTCTGCATGTGTCAGCAAGTCTTTCTTATCCTGTTCTGCCTTCAGCAGGGCTTCTTTGCTGTCGTAGTCGAATTTGAATTCTTTCTGAAGGATTTTTTTTTGCATTTCTTCGTTGTTTACGCTGTCCTTCATAGTTGCGTACAACAGTTGCATATCCAGTGCTTCTTTAAGATGGTTCTGTTTTAAATGGATTTCATAAAGAAGTTTTGCAGCGTCCATAATATCCACGGGGAAGCCCAGCTGTTGGGCCAGTTGCAGGGACTGTTTTGCATGTTCAAGGGATTTTGACAGATTTTCAGTGTTGAATTCGTTACGGGCTAAATAAATTAAGGAAATGCAAAGGCCTTGTTTGTCTCCAAGTTCGGTGAATGTTTTTACACTGTTCAGGTTGACTTTCATCGCATCGGTGTAATTGCCCTCTTTTGCCCAAAGCAAAGCCATGTTATTCATCAACTTTGCTGTTCTGCTCTTATCGCCCAGGTTGGTCTGAATCGTATACGCACTGCGGTAATAATAAAGTGCACTGTCGTTTGCCTCACGGGCATCGTAAGCCACACCAAGGTTGCCCAGCAAATTGGCCTGGCCCTGAAGATTTTTCTGCCGGATATACAGTTTCAGGCTTTTGCGGTAATAGTCTATGGCTTCGTTTGTATTGCCAATGCTCTTGTAGAGAGCGCCAAGGTTGTCGTAAGATTCGGCAAGCTCTGAAGGGTTGCCGGTTTTTAGTCTCAGGTTCAGGGCTTTTAAATAGTAATCAAGAGCTTTTTCTGAATTGCCTTTATAAAAGAGTACATATCCAATGTTGTTTAGCGCAGAGGCTTTTGTACTGAGGTAATCTGCAGTTCCTGTATCTGAAGATTGTCCGTTGGTTTTATCTAAAAGTTCCAGTGCAAGCCGGCAAAGCGGGATGACCGAATCAATGTTATCCTGGTAGATTTTTTCAGAAAGCGCTACAAGTGATTTGGCTTTTCCCAGACCGGATTGGGGAGTGCCAGCCTCTGCCTGGGGAAAAGATTGGGCGGAGTGCGCGAAGACAAAAAGGAAGGCGATGAAGTGTTTCATCTTCCTAGTGTTTCATGGGATAAAAATAGAAGGTGTAACCAAGGGAAAGGTAAAGGATTTGCCTGGTTATTGTGCCGCCCACCAAGTATTCAGTCCAAAAAAGGGGTGTGCTTGCTTCGTAGTAATATGGCAAGGTATAATCAATCGATTCGGTATAACGGGTATAGCTCAGGTCGGCAAAAAAATTTCTGTATTTCAGGTTAATTCCCAGGGTCTGAGGTAGCGTAACATTGAGTGATTCATACTCAATTGCTGCAGTTTGGCCATTGCTGGTAGCGGTACCTATTGCTATTTCTCCAATGTCAGCTGTTGTTATACCTATCCCGTAATAGAGGCCCAAAATAATCCCGTTATTAAGTACCCGGGAGTAATTGAATCCCAGTGTCATCGTGAAAACAGTGCTTTTTATGGCAGATGCATTCATATCAAGAGCAGTTGCCGAATAATAAGGAGTGGAATAGGGCGTTGGTGCATTCCAGCTTTGCTGTGATTCTTCGAGATTCATACGCATAAATCCTGTAAGGAGATCCTTTTCTCTGTGTTTCAGAATATTTGGCGAACCACCAGACAGCATTATGCCGTATCCGGAGTTTGGAATTTTGTTGCTGGATCCTCCGTTGGTTGTCACAGCCGTTACAACTTTATTCCCAGCGGTTATCGTACCAGTATAAGGAGCAATTGTTTGGGTTGCAATGTTTGGTAATTCACTGAATAGACCAACGGAAAGGGAAAAACTGTTGGAAATTTTATTCCCGGCATGGATGTAATTGAAAGCTCTCATTGCCTGCTCGGTTGGCAGAGGTGTCCGTTTAAAAAAAACTGCTGTGGACTGAGCTGTTTTCTTTGAGGGAACACTGAACCCCAATGAAAGAACCTGACTTCTAAGTTCAGGGACAAGGTTGAGCAGGTCGTTCATGTTGTTGATGCCGCCGATCAAACCAATATTCGTTTTTTCAAATGCTGCGGTGGCGATGCCGATTACGGTATTTCCCGGACCGAATACAGGGCCTCCGCTGTTTCCACTGTTGATGATGGCATCGGTTTTTATGAAACCGCACGCCGTGTTGATGTTGTAATCGAAGCCGCTGTTTTTTCCGAACATCAGGGTACTGGGGTCTTTTACCATTAAATCGAAGCTTCCGTTGAGCTGGGCAGGGAACCCATACAGGCAAAGGTCTTGACCCTGTTGGGTGGAATCTGAATTTCCGAAGGTAACGGGGTGAAATGTTTCGTTTACCGGATTACCTTTTAGGTCGGAGACAATTTTCAGGATGGCTCCGTCAAAATTGGAGGTGTCCATAGACACAACTTTGGCATAATATAACCGGTAAGTGCTTCCATTACTGTTTGTATAAACCTGAACAATTGCCGCAGTCCTTCCTGTGTAGTTTACCTTAATAAGCCCTGGCGTTTTTAAAATGGATGGGGTATAGGTATCGGTGTTGAATTCCTCTTTTTTTTCATCCTTGTTGTAAGTGGTGTACCTGCAATAGCCTCTGCAGTAGTCAATGACGTGTCTGTTGGTAAAAATGTAGCCATCCCGGCTTACAAAAAAGCCGGAGCCTCTTCCCAGGTATGCCAGTTCGGGACTGGATTTCGCAGCAATTGAGTCGTAAAGGAGAATTTTTACGATGCTGTTATAGTAGTTTTTCGAAATAGAAACGGGGTCAAGTGCCGGTTCTGATTTTTGTCCAATTATAAAAGACGGGATTACTAAAAACAAAAAGGTCAGAACACGAAAAGACGATTGAAATCTCTTTTTCACTGATTTCGTTTACTTCTGGGTGGCGCCTGTTGTTTTCTTGGTTGTTTTTTTTGCGTTTTTATCGGAAGGTTGGGCCTGATCGCTGACAGCAATCTTGTTTGTTGTTCCGTTTCCTTTTTTACTTCCCTCTTTTTTAACGGGCACTGCAGGCTTGTCTTTCTTTACCTGATTGGTTTGCTGAACAGGTGCTTGCGGTGCAGGCGTCGTCTGCCGGGCAAAACTGTAGAGGCTGACCCAACTAAAAAAGGCTAATAAGGCCGTTTTATAAATTGTTTTCATCTGTTTACACTCAGTTTAATATGTAAATATAAGCTTTTATAGGAATTTCGAATTTTAATATAACTTTGGCATGAAATTGGATTTATACTTCAAAACTAACTAAAACCAAAAATTCCATGAAAAAGATTGCATTACTTTTGGCCGTTTTTTCGGTCTCTTTGTTTTCAACTGCAGTGGCTCAGAGGGAGCATCCTGCTTATTTGCATGCATTGTCTGACCTTCGCGCAGCACGCTGGATGATCGACCACCGCGCCGGCGACTGGAAAGCCACCGAAGAGGAAAACGCAGCTGTAAGGAAAATTGACGAAGCTATTAATGAAATTAAGCAAGCTTCGATTGATGACCACAAAGACATCAATGATCATCCCAAGGCTCAGGAAATCAATGAGCACAGAGGTCGTTTGGAAAAGGCCAAGGAATACCTGAGAAAAGCCCGTAAGGACATTGATGAAGAAGAAGACAATGGTTTTGCAAAAGGACTTAAAAAAAGAGCGGCCGATCATATCGATGAAGCCATTCGCATGGTTGAAAAGGCAAAAGTCAGCTAAACCGGAAATTAAGTTTCAGAAGGATTCAGGAAAACGCTCATTCGTTTTCCTGAATTTTTTTTGATCAGTCGTTGCCAGATTTAAAATCATAGAGAGAGGCCCTGGTCCTTTCGTATATTCTCAAGGTATTCAGCATTTCATCCAGTTCTTTGTGCGGCTGTTTTTCATTTTCGTAAGGGATGTTTTTGTGAAAAACTTCGGGGTTGTAATTGAGCTGATCGTCTTTTTCAGGCAGGATGCCGATGTAGCTCAGTTTCCATATTTTTTTGTCTTTGGGCCTGGATTTAAATACGTACACAAATCCTTTATTTTTTCTGTCGGAAGCGGGAATTTTTTCTAACAGAACGACGGTATCCTTTTTGAACTCTTCATCGGAATTGAACAGCATGGACAACACCATTTCTTTTTGCCCGTACTTCCTGCGATCGAATTTGTCGGTCTTTTTTTCCTCTTCCAGAGCTCTGTAAAACCAGTATCTCGAACTTACATCGGATTCAAGTTCTGAAAGCACTGTGTCGCTTACGTCAATTTTATTGCCTAAAAGCTCAGCCGCAACAAAGGATCTGAGTAAAAGTGATTTGGAACGCAACAGTTTGTCGGTAAATTTTTTAATGTCGGGATCGTTTTTTTCGAACGGAGCAAGCAGAGCTGCGAACATATAAATCCGCAGCTGTTCATCTTCCAGAATACCGATCGGGTTGCTGCTGTATTTGTTTATTTTCGAATTTGATCCTGAATAGTCAGAGCTGTAACTGTTATGTTCAGCCGGAGCCGAATTGAGTTTAAGTTCATAACGGGCATCGCCCAGAATTTCTTTTTTCTGTCTGGAGTAGGTTCCGGACTGAACATACCCCTTTTTATAACAAGAGTAAAGCAATTTGTAGATGGGATCCCTTAATTCGGTGTATTTGCAATAGCTGAGCAATTCGGGAAACAACTGCCGGGCCGTTTCGAGGCTGTCGTAAAAGGGAGAAAAAATCGAATACATATCAGAGCTGTTTTTTGTTATGGGTAATTCAGAGCGCATGAGCCGGAGCATGCATTTTACCGAGTAGGAAGTTTTCTGGCGGGCCAGAGCGTTCAGAATAGCAATCTGTACCGAAAGGGAATCGCTGTATACATCGTACAGTTTTTCGAGATAGGGTGTAATTTCTTTGTTTTTCAGGGTGCCCAGGGATTTAATCAGTTCAACTTTATTTTTTAAACTCAGGTTGCTGAATTCGGGACGGCTGATGGTATTCATCAGAAGCCCCGCATGGGAATCGTCAAGGTTCCTTCTCACGTATGCAATAACGCTTTCGGCATGTTTGCGCTCAGTGGAATCCGCAGAATAAATCGTATTGAAAAAGTAGGGTTTTAACTTGTCAGAAAAAATGTCTATTCCAATGCAGGTGTCTTTGGGTGTGAAACTTTTAAAAAAAGTAGTAATGAAAGTTCCCGGCTGATCAAGGGTATCGATCTCAGCCTTCAGGGTATACAAGCTGCCGCATTTCTGAATCATTTTTATGAGGTATCCCATTGCGCTGCCCGAATCGGTCAGCAGGTAGTCCAATTGATGCAGCTGTCCCGAATTTGTTTTTTTTACCCGGCTGACTTTCATGTGATACTCCTCGCTCATGTCATTCATCTGAGACTTCCAGAAGGAGTCGACATTGTTGAAGTGGTAATACATACTGAATTTACGGTACACCACTGCAATCTTTTCACCTGTTTCAGTCGAGGAGTAGACGCGGTTTTTTTTAACCGGAAGGTATTCCTTTTCGGCCTCCTTTAATTTTTTATCCTTTAGCCCTTCTGAGCTATAGGAGGATGAATAGTCGCTGCCGGGACGTGTAAGCACATTGTAGGGAAGGTCATTGAGCTGCGTCTGAACGCTGAACTCCAGAACCGTATCGGTATAGGCCACAAAGGGTTTGCTGTAGGTTTTTTCGGTCAGCTTGAATGAATTCAGCCAGGTATCGGCCCACGTTGAATCCTGTGTTTTAATTGACAGCATATAGTAGTTGTTCGCCTTTAAGGCGAATTTTGAATAAAATGTCTGATTGCTGTCGTTTTTGTACACGACGTTAAGTACGATATGATTGTCTTGTACCGAGAAGGTTCGTTTGCCGAGGCTGTATTTTATTTTCCGCGCAAAGGTTTCTGCCAGAAAATTGAGTTCGAAGCTGTCTTCTTCAATGTATTCCATATCGTAAAGATCAGCCGCAATGAAAAGAAAATAGGAGTTGTTTTTTTCGTTTTTACTGGTGATGATTTCCTGCTGAATACTTGAAGGGTCGTAGCTGTGATAAATCAAGGAGGAGGAGGGAATAAGCAATTGGTACCCCTTGCCAGGTGGGGAATAGCCTCGGGGTTTATCATCCGCCTCCGGTCTGAAACTTATGGAGTTAAAAAAGATTTCGGCTTCTTTCCCCTTTGAAACATAGTCACCGGTGCCGTTCATTTTGAAAATGAAAATTTCTTCGGGACTGAAAAACACCTGGTACTGCTGAACATCGCCTCTTCGTGTTTTGTTTACAATGTCGAAGCCCGGATATCCGTTTTTGCTTTTTATGCTTTTTCGGGACAGTACTTTTCCCGGAATATTTTCAAACAAAACACTGTCCATTCGCGCCGCGATGGTGGCCCCGGATTCATTTTTCAGGCCCCCGAAATAATTCAGGCGTTGTATATAATAGTAAGAGCCGTTCCACATATCGTTAAACAGGTAGCTTTTGGCGGAGCCGGTAATCGGTAATTCATACATAGTGCCAGGGATCCTTACCGAGAAGGCTGAATCAGCAGCGCAAAAGGACCTGAACTCCACGGGACAACGAATCTCTTCGAGCTCAGTACGCATTTTACTATTCAACCGGTCGGTAAAATTTACCGGTCTGAGCTTGTATCCTTTACTGCGTAGCAATTCGATCACGCCATCCTTCCCGGGCAAATGGGCGGCACCGATTCCTGTAAACAGGCTGCCCTTCTTCATTACGGAATCCATACGATCAGCCATGATGATATTGCGCTGGTTGATCATATAGGTTCGGAAGCATTTCCGAGCCTGTGTCAATGTGTAC
>JABDFU010000031.1 GCA_013286385.1 Bacteroidota bacterium | reverse complement strand
CTGAAAAAAGAAAATGGTCTTGACGACAAACTCTTTTACCGCATGAAATATGCCCAGATGCTTAAAAGTCCGCAAGGCCTTGACGGCTTAAGGAAAATGCGCCTGGCTATCAAAGACAAGATCAATAAACTTCAGGCCGAGGTCAATCAGCTTGAAACCAACCTTAGTTTCTTCGGCAAATCAAAAAAAGTCAATCCCATCATTTCAGAATACGAAGACAAACTGAACAGTTCCAAACAGCAGCTGGCCGAACTGAGCAAAGAACTAAAAGCCATCCCAGCTGATACTATTGACAAAGAAGACCGGGAAAGCCAGGAAAATCAAGGAAAACGCGGAAATCAGGGAAACCGCGGAAGACGATGAAATAGTCATACACATAAGATTTACCAGCAGAGGATGAGTATGACGTATTCCATGTGTCAATTAAAATTAAAAATATATACACATGAAACACAAAACGAAAATACAGCTCCGCTTCAAAGATCTGGATTCCCTGGGCCATGTGAACAATGCAAATTTTGTTACCTACTTCGAACTGTCCAGGGTAGACTATTTCAGGGCCGTAATGGGAACGAAAAAAATCGATTGGAGTACCGAAGGCATCATTCTGAAAAAAATTGAAATGCTGTTCAATGCCCCTATCCTGCTGGAAAATGAAATATACGTTTACACGCGGGTTTCCCGCTTCGGGACCAAAAGCTTTGACATGAGCTGTTCAATTGTGAATCAGCTTTCGGATCGGGAAGTTGAAGTCGCATCCGGACTTGCCGTGGTGGTCTGCCTGAATTACAAAACAGGGAAAACAATCGAAATTCCTCCGCTGTGGAAACAAAAAATAATTGAATTCGAAGAAAAGAGCGATTAGCTATTATTCGCGTTTCACTGATTTGAATGCCCCATCGGGGGAATCCGCTTAAAATGTATTCCGGGAACGGGGTTAACCACCAATGGAATCTTTTCCACCCGCGTTTCACTGGTATCCAGGCCAAATGCTTTTGAATCGGACTGTGCCAGTTTTCGGATTGCAAAATAACTGTTCAGTATAAATCCATCTCTTAACTTAAACTCGTTTTCATAGGAAAGGAATTTTTCCAGAATCACAAACTTAAAGTCAGCCGGTATATTGTGTTTCCGAAGTGATGGATAACGGCTGATAATATCCAACTCGTTTTTCCTGACCATTTCCTCCACCACTTTCCGGAACAGCATATTCACCCGGGTCTGAACCCTGAAACCAAGCCTGAATTCAACCCTGATTACTTTGTCGTGTTCCAGCTCTTCAACACTGTATTCCATGGTAAAAGGATTGTCCGTACGCTCGATATGAATAAACCAGTAAATGTCGGCCCGCTTGGGTTGACGGCTCAGAATAGAATAAATTACCTTCTGCTCAATTTCATCGCTCTTGTCAGCCTTTGTAAGGTAGATCAGATTGGATGAAAATTTCGGAACAGTCGAATCGGCACTGAGATCTTTCAATAAGGGAATGACTTCTCTCAGGCTCACAAAGTGCAGGAAGCGGTTGTTGATTTTTCGGGCACTATACCAGATATACATGGTAAAGATCAATCCGAATTCAAAAACCAGGAACATCAATCGCTTTAATATTTTAACGGAGTTGGCAATAAAAAAGGAAGTTTCAACGCTTAAAAAAATCAATAAAATAGGGACGACAAGCCACATGGAAAGGTGTTTGCGGTATCTGAGAAAAAAATACATCAGTATCGTTGTAGTCAGCATAGCGATGGTAATGGAGAAACCGTAAGCCGCTGTCATATTCTCGGAAGTTTTAAAGTAAAGAACGACTAATACGCAACCCAGACAAAGTACCCAGTTAATGCTGGGTATATAAATCTGTCCGCGTATATCCGAAGGGTATTTGACAGTAATACGGGGCCAGAAATTAAGGCTGATCGCTTCGCTGATCAGGGTAAACGACCCGCTGATAAGCGCCTGACTGGCAATGATGGAGGCTGCTGTTGCGATTACGATGCTCGTCAGAAGAAAGGGATGAGGAACGATTTCAAAAAATGGATTAACATCCCCTAAATTTTCCTTGTTTTGCATCAGAACCCAGGCACCCTGTCCAAGGTAATTCAGCACAAGTGTGGCCTTTACAAAAATCCAGCTTACCTGAATATTCTTGCTTCCGCAGTGGCCAAGGTCCGAATACAGGGCTTCTGCTCCGGTAGTACAAAGAAATACGGCTCCAAGCAACCAGAACCCTTTCGGATGATGAAACAGCAACTTCAGCCCGAAATACGGGCTGAGGGCTTTAAAAATCTGAGGGTATTGCACAACCTGGGCGGTTCCCAAAACGCCCAGCATAAGAAACCAGACCAGCATCACCGGACCAAAAACCGATCCAACAAATTTTGTCCCGAAACGCTGAAAGAAAAACAATCCCATAATAATGGCAAGAATAATTTCAAGGACAATCAGATTTCCGGGCACAATGACATGTTCAAGTCCGGGCATACCGTTCAAGCCTTCAATGGCTGAAGAAATCGTTATCGGAGGAGTAATAATTCCATCAGCCAGCAAGGTTCCTGCACCGATAATAGCCGGGAAAACAAGCCGCTTGCCATAACGCTTAACCAGTGCATACAACGAGAATATACCGCCTTCACCATGATTGTCAGCCTGAAGTGTGATAAATACATATTTAAAAGTAGTCTGAAGAGTGAGTGTCCAGAAAACGCAGGAAATTGCTCCCAGGACCAGTTCCTTTGAGGCCGAGCCCCCTTCCTTCAGAATAGATTGAAAGGTATAGAGCGGAGAAGTACCGATATCGCCGAAAATAATTCCAAGCGTTACAATTACCCCTGCTGAAGAAAGTTTTTTTAAATGATCCGACGACATACCCTTCTGATTGACCTATCTTCCTATGACCAATAAATAACCTGTGACCAATAAATAATTTGCGAAGATACTAATTTTAAAGTCCGGGAATGATTTTTTTCATCCTCCAGACAAGTTCAGCACTCAGTAACAAACTCAAGGCAAAAAGTACCGGCCAAAATGTGGTTTCAGGCTGAAACAGGGCCCCTGTAATCGCCAGTAAATAGACCAGCACAGGGAATGCCAGAAGCAGACAAAGTCCTGTAATTTCTAATGGGATCCGAAAGGGCCGGTGATCTGCTGAAGCAATTTTCCGAAGCCGGATCAAAGCAGCAAATTCCAGAAACAAGGAGGCTCCATAGAGTATGACGTCAATAATAATAAGGTGAGTAAACGTCCACAAAACCATAAAACTGATGATCACCGAACAAGCCAGAATAGAGACATAGGGCGTTGAGAATTTTGAATGAATCTTGTTAAGAATTGCAGGTAAAAGCCCATCATCAGCCATAACCTTTGGCACTTTCGAAACAGAAAGCAAAACAGAAGAATACAATCCAATCCCGCTTGCCATTCCTCCGATTGCAATGAATCCCCCTAACCATTTTCCGCCAATAAATTCACCAAGAGCCGGATAACCCTCCTTACTTAAAAGATACGGATCAATTCCTGAAAGCAGGGCTGTACAGGTAGTGATAAAGTAGAGGGCAAAAACCACTGCAAAAGTCAAACCGGCAGAAAACAAATAAGAACGGGCCGGCCGGACAACTTCATCAGCATAGGTTGTTGTATTGTCCCATCCCAGAAAATTCCACATTACCACATATAAACCCAGGCCCAGCTCCTTTAGCTTAACGTGCCCAATCGATGGTGCCGGAATTTCAGTTAAAAAAGAGTGTCCGGAGAAAAAATAAATAATCAGGGTAATAAATGGCGCCAGGACTAGCGCTCCGAGGAAGATCGAAACTTTGCCTACAGGAACGACTCCCCGGATATTGACTAACGCGCAAATCCAAATGATAGAGAGGCAAATGGGCAACTTAAAGCTTTCCGCAGCCGGATAGAAAAATCCAAGGTATTCAACGAACAAAACAGGATAAATAGCCAGATCGGTAAACGTATAAAGCCAGGTCCACCAGCCCTCATACCAGGCCACCCTGAGTCCAAAAGCTCTTTTAACCCACTGGTAGTAACCTCCGGCAACAGGCATCATACTGTTCAGCTCGAGTACTGCGAACAAGGTCGGAATGTCCCATAGAACAGGGACAACCAGGAGTAAAAACAGAGCCCCGTGACTACCCACATAGGAAAGAAGAGACTCAAGTCCGTAGGGCCCGCCAGACACCGTGAGGAAAACAATAGCAGCCAGCTGAAGGGAGCGTAATTTTTTCAAAAGTAGTTGAGCATCCGTCCAAATTTATGCAGAATTCCAAAGGCAGGCAAATCCATTTAATAGTGCCACAAATCATGTTCCCGGTTGAAAATAGTTGTCTTGATTTTTTCAGATTCAAGGACCTGGTCGATTCCTTTTTTGTAGTCCGAAACAGACCGATCGTACACATTGCTTTCTTTAATGATCATGCTGCTGAATTCCCGCTTGAGAAACAACTGATCAAAAGAAATGCGCTGCTGATCATTGTTTCGGTTAAAGGCTTCTGCTTTAGAAAAAACAGGCCTTGCTTCAGGGTAGTAAATCCAGAAGAGACGCTTATAACCTCTGACTTCTCCCGCTTCAGTATAATCTTCAATGACCGGACAGATGCCGATTATTCTGACCTCCAGCACAGATCGCTGTTTATCAAAATACCAGTCTTCCTTGATGATGTATTGCCGTATGCGGTCAGGGCCGTTTCAGGATCCTCTGTAGTATGTGTACTGTCATACCTGACAAAAACAGCTTCAATTTCACCTTCAGTCAGGGGATAATAATACGTCAGATTGATTTTGTCTCTCAGATCAATCACCCTCCATACCCTTTTCGACCAGACTACATCAGCCAGACTACATCAGCTTCCCGCAGATATGGATAAGGAGTCGGTTTTTTATATTTAAAACTGTCCCTGGGAAACAGTACATGACAAACAGAACGAATTTGGAAAATGGCTTCATGGCAATGGCTTCATGGCAATTTACTTGTCAGTCCTTATTATTTCTCCCAATAGAATATTGGAAGCTTCTAAATCAATTTTCATTTCAAACGGTAATTTTTTTGCTGAAAATTTCAATTCTTCGTTTTCATACCCGAGATAAAGGACACCCAGCAAAAGTTCTTGATTTATAAGTTTTCCAGGAATGAATACTTTAAACTTTCCATTCGTATCTGAAGCGCCTCCCCCAATAATTGAATCGTTCATTTGAATCCTTACAGAGACAAATTGCAGCGGTGCCTTGGTTTGTTTATCTCTTATTGTGCCATAAACATAATTTAAAGAGTCCGCAGGAACTTTTTCCTGTGCAGAAAAAAGAAGCGGGAACCGGTCCTTTTTATCGTTTAGTGTCAATTGAGGCTGAGCGAATGATTTAGTGCCGGACTCCAGATCATTATTAAATCCCAAATATAAAGCAATGCTCAAAAAAAGCTGCGGCAGAAAACTTTTGCGCTTTACGGCAGTTTCGCATAGAATCTCTCTATTAATCTGATAGGGCGACAATTGTCCGCAAATTTTGCCAGGGTTCGATGTAAGGTAATCCCGAAGCTGTCCATCAGAATAGTGGCTTAAATCAATTACTGTTCGATTGCAATTCTGACAGAATCGCCCGGCATCTAACGGAAGCATTTTATCCCAATCCTTACTGCAAGGTTTAGGGATTTGGAGGGTTATTGATTTGCGGACCTTCAAACTGACATAAATTTAATCAAAAAGTCCCTCAAAAAACAGAGGGACTCCAGTGTGGTGCCCAGGACTGGATTCGAACCAGCACGGTTTCCCGCCACCCCCTCAAAGTGGTGCGTCTACCAATTTCGCCACCTGGGCAATTAATTCAATTTAAGAACTTTTAATTCTACGCGTCTGTTCAACTGCATTCCGGCTGCATCGGGTTTGCCGTCAGGGCCTGTATTGCTCGCAACAGGGTCTGCCGAACCATAGCCTTTAGGAACCATGCGTTTCGCATCTATGCCTTGACTAACCAGGTATTTTACTACCGCTTCTGCCCTGTCCTGGGAAAGTTTCTGATTGATTTTTTCACTGCCCTTATTGTCGGTGTATCCGGCAATTTCAACAATGAGGTTGCCGTACTCTTCCATCAGGGCAGTAAGGGTTTCGAGTTCAACGCGAGACTCTTTGTCGAGCACGGCTTTTCCGCTCTGGAAGAAGAGATTTTTAAGCGTAATTTTTGTCCCTTCCTGAATGGCTTCAAGTACGATTACTTTATTGATTTCTGAATACACGGCTTCTTTGGGGACATTAATGTTTTCGGATTGAAAAAGGTAGCCTTTGGCTTCAAAGGAAATATTGTAATTGTTTCCCCTTTCCAGTACAAAGTAATAGGCCCCGTCTTTCAAATTTGAATAAAAGGTGTTTATCAGAGTTCCCGAGGCATTGTCCTTGACGGTAATTTTGGCGCCGGGTATGGTCTTGCCTTCTTTGTTGGTGATTGTCCCGTTTACTGAAATCGTACCAAGGGTTTTGCTTTCAAAATTAATCGCTTTAAGGCCTACCTCCCGCTCCACTTCCTGATAGGCCGAACCGGGCTCCACTTTTATTGTTTCATTAATCGGTTGGTATCCATCAGCTTCGTAGGTAACCGTATAGGTCTTGCCTTCAGGCCCTGGACTGAGTGTAAGAATGTATTTCCCGGTTTTGGAATTAGGAGTAGCCTCCTGAACTTTTTCATTCGTTACCGCATCAAATGCACGAATAGTGACATTTTTGGGTATGTCCGTAGCTCCGTTAAACGAAATATATCCTTTTACAAGTGTTACCGGTTCTGTAACGGCTGATTCCAGCGTTATTCTGTAAATATCCTTGTCTCCTTTTCCTCCCGGCTTTGCAGATGCATAGTAGGCATGCCTCCCGTCGGCGGAAGGCACGTAAAACAAGTCGTCGTCGGCAGTATTGATAGGGTATCCCAGATTTACCGGTTCAGACCATGCATTGGTTTCAGGGTTTTTGACGGACTTGAAAATGTCGAATCCTCCCATGGTCTTATGTCCATTGGAACTGAAGTAAAGTGTTACCCCGTCAGGATGGATAAATGGCGATTCTTCATCATAGGGGGTATTGATGGCCGGACCAAGGTTAAGAGCAAGGCTCCACTGTCCGTTAGGAAGTTTTACACAACGGTAAATATCTCTGCCTCCGAACCCTCCGGGCCGGTCACTCACAAAATAAATGGTATTCCCATCGGCCGACTCGGTGGCATGTGTTTCCCAGTATTTGGTATTGATATCTGACCCCAGAGGAACCGGAGCTGTCCATTTGTCTCCTTCCAGATTGCTGTAATAAATGTCTCCTCCGTTGCTGTCCTTGTAAATGAACAATTGCTGGCCGTCAGCAGATAAACTGACAGACGCCTCATTTCCATTGGTATTGATGGGGATACCAATGTTTTTTGCGAGAGACCAGGAGCCCTCCTTATTTTTAGTACTGATGTAGATGTCTTCGTAATATTGGTCGTCAATTGTTTTTTCACCACCCGTGCTTCCTGGTCTGCGGGAGGTAAAAATCATCACGGATTCATCGGCTGAAACAACTGCGCTGTAATCAGGGTATTCTGAGTTAATGCTGTCCCCTAAATTGTCAATGCTTACATTGACAGGAGTTTTCATAAATTCAATGGCATTGTACGAAGCATCAACCTGGCGTTCAATTTCTTTTGTATCCGAAGAATTGGGATGGGCCAGATCTTTGAATTTTTCATAATTTGTTGCTGCTTCCTTAAACTGCAAAGCAAGCCGGTAGGCCTCTCCCAGATAATAATAGGCAAGCAGCGGAGCTCTTTTTTCAGTGGGTTCAAAATCAAGATATTTCTTGCTGGTATTCAGAACAGCCTTTTGAAGGTAGGGAAGCGCTTTTTGTTTCTCAGAAGGAGAATTTAAATAACACAATCCTATCTTGTAATTGATGTTGGAGCTTGAAGAGTCAAAGTAATACGCTTCAAGAAAATTTTTGAGCGCCATCGGATAATTCTTTTCCAGCAGGAGAAAATTTCCCTCTGTAAATTTATCCTTATACCGTTTGTTCTGCCCAATCCCGAAAAAAGGCGCCAAAACCAACAGTAAAAGAATAACCTTTTTAAAAGAGCTGGAAATCATTTACCGGACAAATTTAGGATATTATTTTTCACTATTTCGCATTATTCGTAGGCTTTTTTGCAGCCGGCCGGGAGGCTGATTTAGGAGCCGGTTTTGGGACGAACACCTTAAATTCAACCCTTCTGTTCTTCTGGCGACCCTCGGCATTGTCTGATTTGTCCGGATTTTCATTCGGGGCAATAGGCTGGCGTTTCCCATAACCCACAGAGGACAACCGGTGCGGGTCAATACCCTTTGATGTCACATAGTCAGCCGCCGCTTTTGCCCGTTTCAAAGACAGTACCTGATTGTATTGATCTGACCCTTTGGAATCGGTATGTCCCGATACTTTAAGCTTTAGTTCTTTATTTTCCTTCAGGTAATTGCAAAGGTCATCGAGTTTGGCTTTTTCTTCATCTTTAAGATCGTTTTTAGCGAAATCAAACTGTATGGGAGCAAAGGTTCGCAGTTCACTTGATTCAGCAGCAGTAAGCGTTCCTGTAGTCCGGGTTGACGTGTCAATCTTGCTTTCAAGGGAGGTTGGCTTTGTTGAAGTACTGGAAGAACCTTCAACTGAGGTACCCGATGTCCCTGAGGTACCGGACGTATTTGGTTTGCCAGAATTATCAGGTTGGCCCGATTTGCCAGAATTTGATGCAATCTCAGGAGTAGAGGGAAGTTCGGGATTGATCTGGTCCGAAAAATTGCTTACAGAGAAATTCAATTTTGACGTATTGGGATCTAATTTTTTAACCAGGGCAGAATAAGCGGCCAGATGGTCTCTCATTTGCGAAAGTGTTGGATCGGCCTTTACAACACTGTCTATATCGAAAAAAGCGCTGTATATGGTTGTCAGTTGCTTCAAAGGCTTGCCGTCAGAGCGGAGAACCGTCTGGTAATTCACTTCCTGATAAAATGGCTTTTTATAATTCTGGTTGGGCAACTTTACATCCACTGAATGGGGCTTGTACCCTTCTGTTTCAATGGTCATATTGTACTTGTCAGGAGCAAGCAGAGCAAGGCTGTAACGTCCTGGAATTTTTGAACCGGCATAGGAAATACTATCTTCCGAAGAGGTCGTGCCCTTGGCCTTTACAGTAGTAGCTACCGGTTTCAGGTCGTTGCCTTCTTTTACTGCAGCATAGAAAAAAGTTTGGGGCACAAAATACAGCACATAGATGTCATCATCTCCATAAGTATCCTCGCGGACAGATGAAAAATAACCGCGGGTTTGATTGGCATTCATCACAAAGAAGATATCATCCGCCCCGGTATTGGTAGGATATCCTAAATTTTCCGGGGTGCTCCATTTGCCCTCTTTGAGTTCGGATTTAAAAATATCATAGCCGCCCATGCTATTGTGTCCCTGGGATGAAAAATAAAGTGTTTTGCCGTCCGGGGTGATGAAGGGACTATCTTCATCGTATTCAGTATTGATCGTTTCTCCAAGGTTTACACAAGGTCCCCAGTCTCCGCTGCCCGTTTTTTTCGATACATAGATATCCTTTCCTCCCATTCCGCCCGGACGGTCGCTTACGATATAAAGCGATTTACCATCAGCTGTAATGCTGCAGCTGGGCTGAAAACTTCTTTTCTCATTGATATTATCATTGAGCGCTACGGGCTTGGTCCATTTACTTCCGTCGTAGGTGCTCTGCCAGATAAACTCATCCCTGTATAGAAAAAGAGTCTTGCCGTCCGGCGTGAGGGAAATAGCAGCATCGTCATATTTGGTATTCAAAGAGGATCCGATGTTTCTTGCCTTGGAAAAGAAAATGGAGTAAAAAGGATGTTTTTCCTTTTTGTAAGTGGAGTCCAGACTCTGAACCTGCCAGCCTTCTGAAAGTTTTTCAGCAATATAAATATCTTCGTAATAATAGCCTTCAGGTGTCGTTTTTCTGCCTGTTCCTTCTTTACGCCTGGAAGTGAAAATAAGTTTTGATTCATCGGCCGAAATGACCGGAGCATATTCCCTGTTGAAGGTATTAACTGTCGGACCCAGATTCAGAATGCGTACACTTGTAGGATCACCAACCATGCGCTTCCCGTTGTTACACATTTCAATAGCACGGTCGTAGTCGCTCGTTGCAGCACTGCTGTTCTTAAGGGGTTTCACCGATTTTTTTACCATCGTGAAACAATAAATGGCCTTATCAAATTGATTCTGCATTTGATAGGCAGTACCCAGGTAATAATAAACTTCAGGAATGGTATCGGTGCCCCAGTCTTTAATGGTCTGCTCAAAATAAGAAATGCACTTTGTTTTATGGGGAGAGAAAAAATAACAAATACCGGTACGGTTGTTGTATTTTACACTGGACGGGTTGGCATCTGCCAATGATTTGTAAAGCGGCAAAGCCTCCCAATAGTTTTCCGCTGAGAAAAGTTTATCCGCATTGTCGGCATCACGCCGGGTTTTTCGGTCACTCACCTGAGCACTGGCCGATAGGCAAAGAAACAGAATAGAAATCAGGAATGCAGTACGGGTATTTATTCTACTCATAATTTCGTTTTAGAGTTAATACTATTCCTACTTAGCATTGTTACTGGTACTATTTACTTTTAATTTTCTGTTCCTCCGGAACATTAATTTTTTCAATCATATTCACATCTCCGTCTGTGCTCAAAATACGGTACTCTACTCTTCTGTTCAGTTGCATCCCTGCTTCGTCGTCTTTCCCGTCGGGCGTTTTATTTCTCGCTATAGGTTTGGTATCTCCGTACCCAACTGCAATTAACCTGCTTTTGTCAATACCCATTTTTACCAGGTAATCTACTACTGCCTGAGCTCTGTCTTTAGAAAGTTTCATGTCGTAATCGTGACTGCCTTTGGAATCGGTATGCCCTGAAACCTCCACAATCAGGTTTGGCTTATCCTTCATCATTCTGTAAAACTTATCAAGTTCCAACATGGAAATGCTTCTCAGACTCGATTTGTTGTAATCAAAAAATACATTTTTCAAGGTAACCCGTTGCCCCACAGTTATGGGTTTTAATTCAATGCTTGTGTTAATAAAACTGTAAATCGAATCTTTAGGTACAACCAGGTTATCAGACTGCAGCAGATAGCCTTCAGCCTGATAGGAGATGTTGTAATTTCCTCCGGGAGGTCCCGGAGGAAGTATAAAAAGATAATTGCCCGTTTTCGAATTCGGGAAATAGGTTCCGACAAGCTGACCTGTAAGGTTGTCAACTACTGTGATTTCCACCGGAGGGATTGTTTGTCCGTCTGCACTTTTTATTTTTCCGCGGTAAACAGTCAGCTGCGCCTGCTTTTGCTCGGGAAACGTAATCATATAAATATCGCTTCCTCCGTAACCTCCGGATTTTGTTGAGGAATAGTACGCTCGTTTATTATCTGCAGTGGGTGTATAAAAAATATCATCGTCAGTGGAGTTTACCGGATATCCTATGTTCAAAGGTTCTGACCATCTGGCGGTGTCGGATGAACGGTTGCTGAAAAATACATCGAAGCCTCCCATGCTTTTATGTCCCTGAGAACTGAAAAACAGGGTGGAATTGTCAGGGTGAATAAAGGGAGCGTCTTCGTCATAAGGGGTATTGATCGTAGGTCCGAGATTTACCGCCTTGCCCCATTGGCCGTTGGGCAATAGTTTACTCATGTAAATATCCCTTCCTCCAAAACCCCCCGGGCGGTTGCTCGAAAAATAAAGATACTGTCCATCAGCAGATATGCTTGCATTCGGTTCCCATCCTGCCGTGTTGATGTTGTCATTCAGTTTGGCAGGAGTCGACCAGGTGCCTCCGGATAACTGAGAGGTGTAAATATTTCCATCCCCTTTATCGTCGCGGTATATCAGCAGTTGTTGTCCGTCAACAGAAACGCCTACAGTTGCTTCATTTCCATTGGTATTAATGGGAGTACCGATATTCACAGCAGGCATCCAGCTGGAATCTTTTTTGGCGCAGTAATAGATATCTTCAAAGTATTTGCCGTCAGCCGGATCAATTCCTCCTCCGGTCGTCCCTGGTCTTCTGGAGGTAAAATAAAGGACCGATTCATCAGCCGGAAACACTGCAGAATAATCATCGTAGGCTGAATTTACAGTGCTTCCCAGATTGTCAATTTTAATGGTCACCGGACTTAGAATAAGTTCTATGGCATTCTGACACATGGCAATCTGGTGGACAACATCTTTGTTCATCGGATCCGTTTCAACAAGAAAGGCTTTGAATTTTTCAAAAGTGGCTATTGCTTCATTCAGCTGGTAATTCAAATGATAAGCATGAGCAAGCTGGTAAAGGGCATCGATTGGAGCACTTTTTTCTCTAAAAGCGTCTTCTTTAGCCGAGGCAGAGGTATTCTTGACGGCCCGGGTAAGGAAGGAAATCGATTTTATCTTTTCGGTAGCCGAGTGAAGGTAGCAAACGCCTATTTTATAGGCCACGTTGTCATTGTCTTTATTCAACAGAGAATCGACTTTTAAGTACAGCGGAAGAGCCGATGTAAACTGCTCCAGTGAAAATTGTTTCTCCGCCAGATCAAATATTTTACGGGGATCTGTAGTTTCCGTTTTCTGTGAGAACGAAGCAAGCGAAACCAGGTTAAGTGCGAGGAGAGAACAGAAATTGAAAAGGCGCATCTTCATTTATTTACAAGGTTCTGTTAATTTACAAAGTTCTGTTTATATCGAATTGTTCAAGATAGTCCGCAACCCTGCGAACAAAGCTGCCTCCCAAAGCTCCGTCTATCACCCGATGGTCATACGAATGGGAAAGGTACATCATATGCCGGATACCGATAAAATCTCCCTGAGCTGTTTCAATCACGGCAGGTCTTTTGCGTATGGCCCCAACGGCCATAATGGCTGCCTGGGGCTGATTAATGATTGGCGTACCCATTACATTACCGAATGTTCCCACATTCGAAAGGGTATAGGTACCACCCTGAATCTCATCCGGAAGCAGCTTGTTGATTCGCGCACGATTGGTCAGGTCATTGACCGCTTTTGCCAGACCAAGCAGGTTTAATCCATCCGCATTTTTTATAACTGGAACAATCAGATTCCCGCTTGGCAATGCAGCGGCCATACCAATATGGATACTTTTCCTTCGTATTATTTTAGTGCCATCAACAGATACATTGATCATCGGGAAATCCTTAATTGCTTTCACCAAAGCCTCTATAAAAATCGGTGTATAGGTTAGTTTTTCACCATCTCTTTTCTCAAAAACAGTTTTATTTTTATTCCGCCAGTTAACAATGTTGGTTAGATCTGCCTCCACAAAAGAAGTCACATGGGGAGAAACCTGCTTGCTCATGACCATGTGATCCGCAATCAGCTTCCGCATACGGTCCATCTCGATGATCTCGTCCGCAGCTCCCACAGACACTGCCGGTTTCTGAATTTGAATGGAAATATTGTGCGGGGCCGATGGATTGTGCAGGGCCGATGGATTGTGCGGGACTTGCGGATTGTGCTGAATTGGAGGAACCTTTCCCCGGTTGGACAGATAGGCCAGAATATCATTTTTAGTTACCCGTCCTTCAATTCCGGATCCGGTCAGCGAATCAAGCTCCGCCATTCCTATTCCTTCATTTCGGGCAATGCTTCGCACCAGAGGAGAATAAAACTTTCCGGCCCCCGAAATCCGAACTACCGGATCTGCCGTTTTGCTTGCGGCTGCAACAATGGCCGAAGTTGGGAAGGTACCCATTGCCGGAGTAGCCGTGCCTTTTGTTTGAGTCGCATTATTTTGTACGGAATTAGCAGGACTTGCAACGGTAGAAGAAATAAGCGCTACGGCCTTACCGACCTGAACAACCTGTCCTTCGCTAAACAATTTTTTAAGCAATACCCCCTCTGCCGTAGAAGGAATTTCAGAATCTACTTTATCGGTTGCGATTTCAAGGACAGGTTCGTCCATAGCGATTTTATCGCCTTCGTTTTTTAGCCATTTAATAATGGTTGCCTCGGCCACACTTTCACCCATTTTGGGCATTATCAACTCAAGCTCTGCCATACTGATTAGTCCTGCTTTATACCCCTTTTTATTAACCTACAAAAGTAGATGAATATTTAATATACACAAATTATAAACGGAGTATTATCCACTGCAAATTGTTGATAGAAAATGAGTTATGAGGCAATTGAGATCAGGATCCGAGTTTCCGCAAACCCTTGAACAGTATCCTGAAATCATTGGAAAGCTGGTAATCCTTGGCATAGAGCATGTCAATGCGATCTCTGGTGTCTTGTTTTAACTCCTTTCCCAGAACTTCGGAAGGACTGAGCACCCCGTTTTTGTTTCCGGGCAAAAATTCACTGCTTTTGTATCCTATCCAGGATTTTGAACCTGAAAAAACAAGAAAAAGATTGCCCATGAAATGAAAAGGTCGTTCCATAACCAGCATCAGAAAAGGGAAAAAGGCAAAAAACAAAATACAAAAACCCAGATCAAAGATCCGTTTTAACCTACGGTTATCTGAACGGGTAATTGAATTTACATCGAAGGTATACATATCTCCCGCTGTATTGATCGAATTGCTGCCGATAACCGAAAGACTTTCAGGGGGTGCAATTTTAAAGTCGATACGGGTTTTTCCCATTTGAAGCATCAGTGAAATGGTTTGCTGGGCAGAAACATCTTTGGCGCAAAATATAATTTCATCGATAGAGTAAATTTCAGCACTTTCCTGAAGCCGGCTGATATCTCCAATGATGTGGTGATTCAACTCTTTTTCAGCATCTACAGCAATGTATCCGACAAAGGATGTTTTTAACGCTGTGCCTTTTAGAAGCTGATGAACCCTGGAACATTCTTGCGGGTTGCCAACGATAACCAGTCGTCTGTTTTGGTTTGCATTCAGCCGGTATGCTCTGATATTCAGCAGGTGCAACAGGATTCGAACGCCAGTGGTTGCAATCAGCGCCCAGGCTGTTCCGAACAAAATGAGTGCGCGTGAGAAACGGTAGGTTTCAGGTAAGAGGGAATAAATAATCAGAATGACCCCTGTTCCCAGCAGAATCCCTCTGGTCGGCCTGGCAATACGGATGGGCTTGTCATATCCTCCGCCCAGGTAAATAGAAAGAACCCAGATCAACAGGTAACTGCCGAATGCCGTATATACCAGATGTTCGGGATAGGAACCTGTAACAGCAGCAAAGCGTATGTTTTTTTCGTAATAGTCTTTGATGAAAAACAAGCCGGCCAGAACCGTTCCGGCATCCAGTAACGGTAACGCAAACCAATCCGTAAAACGCCTGAGCAGCGCCAATCCGGCACGGATATAAATGGCGATATGAATGAAAAGCGAAAAAACTTTTGCGTGATTCTGGGAAAAATGCTTTTTGGCAAAAATGACCATCGCTTTGTAAAAAATAAAAACATAATTAACGCTGCTCTTTTTGGTGCTCTCACCTTTGTAGTGGATGATGCGGGTTTCGGGATAATAATAATTTTTATACCCTGCTTTTGTAATCCGGTAGGATAGATCGATGTCCTCCCCGTACATGAAAAATTGTTCGTCGAGCAGACCGGTGATCTCAAGCACCGATCGCCTGAGCAGCATAAAGGCCCCTGAAAGTACAGCTACCGGACTTATTTTGTCTTTATCCAGGAAGCCCAGATGGTAACGGCCAAAAAGCCGTGATCGTGGAAAAAGACCGGACAAACCAAATACTTTGAAAAATGCAACCAGAGGTGTAGGCAATCCGCGTTTGGATTCAGGAAGAAAATTTCCTTTGCCGTCCAGCATTTTTACTCCGAGTCCGCCTGCATCAGGGTGTACGTCCATAAACGGAAGAATTTTTTTAACGCAGTCTTCTTCGACCACCGTGTCGGGATTGAGCAACAGAATGTATTCTCCCCTGGCAACGGAGATTCCCTGGTTGTTGGCGACAGAAAATCCTGTGTTTTTTTTGTTTTTGATCAGCAGAACCTGCGGAAATTTTTCTTCAACGAGACTTACCGATCTGTCCACCGAGTTGTTATCTACTACAATAACTTCAGAATCGATCCCCTTGAGCGCCTTGAAAAGCGAATGAAGGCATTGCTCCAGAAAGAAGGCCACATTGTAATTCACAACGATAACAGAAAGTCGAATTTCGCTACGCTTCATTTAAGACTTTTCTCGTACAAGGTTCGGTTGGTAATGGATCTGCCAAGCGTAATTTCATCGGCATATTCGAGTTCGTCACCAATGGATACGCCTCTGGCAAGTGTTGATAGGATCACGGTATACGAACTTAGTTTTTTATAGAGGTAAAAAATAGTGGTGTCTCCTTCCATAGTGGTACGAAGGGCCATAATCACTTCTTTGACCTGATTGCCGGCAACCTTTTCCACCAGACGGTTGATGTTCAGATCTCCAGGACCAACACCGTCCATGGGAGAAATAATTCCACCCAGCAGGTGATAAATACCATTGTACTGTCCGGTATTTTCAATGGCCATAACGTCCCGGATATCTTCGACAACGCAAATCAGAGAATGGTCGCGCCTGGGGTTGATGCAGATGCTGCAAAGTTCCTGATCAGAAATATTGTGACAGTTCTTGCAGTATTTTAATTCTTGTTTTAATCTGAGAAAGGCCTCGCTGAAGGCACTTACCTCTTTCTCTTCCTGCCTGAGAAGATGCAGGACATAGCGCAATGCAGTCTTCCGTCCTACCCCGGGAAGTTTTGCAAATTCGTTTACGGCCGTTTCAATCAGTCGGGATGAAAAATCCATTGCAGCAAATTTAGCAAATTTGCACGCGCATTTTAGGTAGCTTTGTCTTTGTCATGCGTTTTTACAGAAATACGACCAATGCGGTTATTCAGGTTCTTTTTCACGTTTTTGTGGAAAAGCGTTACGCCGATAAAGTAATAGAAAGCGTGCTCAAGCAGGATCCCCGCTGGGGAGCAAGGGACAGGCGCTTTGTGGCGGAGACCTCCTATGAAATAACACGCTGGTGGAGGCTGATAAGCGAATGTGCTGAGATTAAAGAAGTGAACGAGGCGGCCATTTGGAAAGTTTTCGGGGCCTGGTGCGTAATCAGTGCGATCGAACCACCGCAATGGGAGGAATTAAGAGAAGTAGATGCGCAGCGCATTCAGAAAAATTACACACGCCTGCAGGAAATTTTCAGGGTGCGGGAGTCCATACCCGATTGGATGGATAAAATCGGGTATGCCGAGCTTCCCGACAGATGGGAAAAAGAAATGCAGGCCCTGAACGAGCAGGCTCATGTGGTGATGCGTGCAAACAGCCTGAAGACAAACCGCAGTGAACTGAAGAAATTACTGGAACAGCAAAATATTGAGACCCATGTGATCGATTGGGCTCCGGATGCCCTGGTCATGGACAAACGGCAAAATGTATTTCGGTTTCAGCTTTTCAAAGACGGTTATTTTGAGTTGCAGGACGCCTCTTCTCAGGATGTGGCGCGTTTTTTAGAAGTAGAGCCGGGCATGCGCGTTATTGACGCTTGCGCAGGCGCAGGAGGTAAAACCCTCCACCTGGCTGCCCTGATGAAAAACAAAGGCAAAGTGATTGCCCTTGACAAGGAACAGTGGAAACTGGATGAATTGAAAAAGCGCGCCAGAAGAGCGGGCGCCGGCAACATTGAACCCAAAGTCATCGAATCGGGCAAGACGATAAAACGTCTTGCCGGAGCGGCAGACCGGCTTTTGCTGGATGTGCCCTGTTCGGGAATGGGTGTATTGAAGCGCAATCCGGATGCCAAATGGAAACTGAGCCCCGAGTTTATAGAATCGGTCAGACAAACTCAGCATCAGCTTCTGGATACCTACAGTACTATGCTTAAACCGGGAGGACTGATGGTTTATTCAACCTGCAGTTTGCTTCCGAGTGAAAACGAAAAACAAATTGAACGGTTTTTAGAAACGCATAAAGAAAGCTTCGAACTGGTAAAAGAAAAGCGGCACTGGCCCAGCGAAGGCTTTGACGGATTTTACATGGCGCTGCTGAAAAAATTAAATTAATTCTGTACGTTTGTAGGATGAGCGGATTAGCGGAGCGAATTAACCGGCTTTCAGAGTCGCAGACGATTGCAATGGCGAGGAAAGCCCGGGAGTTAAAAGCCAGCGGGATTGACATCATCAGCCTGAGTTTAGGAGAGCCTGATTTCCCGACTCCCGCCGCCATAAAAACGGCGGCTAAAAAAGCGATCGATTCGGATTTTAGTTATTACACGCATGTTTCAGGGTATCTGGAACTACGGGAAGCCATATCTAAAAAATTCAAAAGGGATAATAATCTCGATTATTCGGCAGACCAGATTGTCGTTTCCACAGGAGCCAAACAAAGCATAGCCAATGCTATACTAAGCCTGGTTAATCCTGGGGAGGAAGTCATTGTGCCGGCACCTTACTGGGTCAGTTATCTGGAGCTGATAAAACTGGCTGAAGGGATAGCTGTTGTTGTGAAGGCTGGCATAGACCAGGATTTTAAAATAAAACCGGAGCAATTGAAAGCCACTATCGGACCAAAAACAAAACTGATTGTTTTCAGTTCACCCTGCAACCCGACCGGAAGCGTTTACAGCAAGTCAGAACTAAAGGCACTTGCCGAAGTGGTCGCATCGTTTCCGGATCTGTACGTTCTTTCTGACGAAATATACGAGCACATTAATTTTGCAGGCAGACACGAATCCATTGCCCAGTTTGATTTTATTAAGGACCGGGTGGTTACCGTTAATGGGGTTTCCAAGGGATTTGCCATGACGGGCTGGAGGGTCGGATATCTGGGAGCTCCGCTTTGGATTGCCAAAGCCTGCGATAAAATCCAGGGACAGGTTACTTCTGCAACCTGCTCCATTGCACAAAAAGCAGCACATGCAGCTATGGAAATGAATCCGGATACCATTTTCCCGATGCGGGATGAATTTAAAAAACGCAGGGATTTGGTTCTGGGTCTGTTGAAGGAAATTCCGGGCTTGAAATCAACGACTCCTCCGGGGGCCTTTTATCTGTTTCCCGATGTTTCCTTTTATTTCGGAAAATCCGACGGCCCGTTCAAAATTGCCAGCGGAACTGATCTTTGTGCTTTTTTACTCGAAAAGGCTCACGTTGCACTTGTTCCCGGAGCCGCTTTCGGTGATGACTCCTGTGTTCGTTTTTCCTATGCCACTTCTGAAGATAAACTGAAAGAAGCAATGAAGCGGATTGCAACTGCGCTGGCTGCCTTAACCTGAGAATAAAATAGTCCTGGCCCTATGAAAAAAAAAGCAAAAAACACGCTTGCCGAAGACCGGCTCTCCAAGCAGGGTCTGCGAAACATTTTCGAGGCCTTTAATAAACTGAATGTCCTTATTATAGGAGACGTTATGGTAGACTCTTATTTTTTTGGCGGAGTGACCCGGATTTCTCCGGAAGCTCCGGTTCCTGTGGTTACCATAAAGAAAAAAGAAACGCGTCTTGGAGGTGCTGCCAACGTTGCGCTCAATGTTCAGGCAATGGGGGCAACGCCTATCCTGTGTTCAGTAATAGGAGCAGATCCCGAAGGGGATCTGTTCCTGGATCTTTTACGTTCTCAAAAACTTTCACAAAAGGGAATCCTTAAAAGCCGCACCCGTATCACCACCACCAAAACCCGTGTTATCGGAAACAATCACCAGATGATTCGCGTGGACGAAGAAGTGGAAACAGACATCAGCAATCAGGAAACGACACAATTGCTGCTCAGGATATCAACACTGATAAAACACGACCAGATCGACGTAATTATTTTTGAAGATTACGATAAGGGGCTGATTACACCCAAGCTCATTCAACAGGTCATCAAAACGGCCAGACAAAAACGCATACCAACCATTGTAGATCCCAAGCGAAAGAACTTTATGAATTACAAAGGGGTGGATATCTTTAAACCGAATCTGAAGGAATTGAAAGAGGGATTAAAACTGGATTTCAATCACCTTAAACCAAAAGAATTGCACAAGGTGAGCAATGGGTTCAGATCTGAACAAAAAATTGCAAACCTGCTGATTACACTTGCGGAGCATGGAATTTATATTAATAACGAAGAAAAGCAAGTGATCATTCCGGCTCATTTGCGGAAAATTGCCGATGTTTCAGGTGCCGGCGATACCGTAGTAAGCGTAGCTGCTTTGTGCCTGGCCCTTAATCTCTCTCCTGTTCTTACCGCTACGTTGGCAAACCTCGCCGGAGGCCTGGTATGCGAATCGGTTGGTGTTGTTCCGGTGAATAAAAAACAATTGCTGTCCGAAGCCCTTACAACCGGAATAGCAAAGTAATACTACCTTTGTACCTCTTATGCAGAAGCAGCAAATGGCGGCGATGTTTGATTCCATCGCGCCCAGGTACGATTTCTTAAACACATTTTTGTCTTTCGGCATCCATGTCGGATGGAGAAAAAAAGCAATTTCCCTTTTGAAAAAGGATGCACCCAAAAGAATTCTGGATATTGCCACGGGTACTGCAGATTTCGCCATCGAATCCCTTAGCCTGAAACCGGACAGCGTTGTAGGCGTGGATTTGTCAGAAGGGATGCTCCGATTGGGACAGGCAAAACTTGCAAAAAAAAATCTGGGGAGTAAAATTCAGCTGATCCAGGGGGATTCAGAGAATCTCCCCTTTGAAAAAGACAGCTTTGATGCGGTGACCGTGGGCTTCGGAGTACGTAATTTCGAGAACCTGAATAAGGGGCTGACCTCGATATGCAGGGTGCTGAGGCCCGGAGGAATCCTTGTTATTCTTGAATTTTCAAAACCTACCAATAGCCTGATAAAAAGTCTTTACCGCTTTTATTTCGGATACCTGACTCCGTTTATCGGCCGGCTTTTTTCCAAAGATTCACTGGCCTATTCCTATTTGCCTGAATCGGTTTATGCATTTCCCGATGGCCAGGATTTTCTGGACCTGATGAAAAAAAACGGGTTTTCGGACAATAAACAGCTTAGTTTAACGTTTAACATCGCAAGCATTTATGTGGGCAAGAAATAAACATTCGGCTTCTGTTTTTTTTATTGCCCTTCTTCTGACGGGCTCGTCCTCAGGCTTTTCCCAAACCATGGGTGTTTTGAATCTGCCAAAGTACGAATTTGAAAAGCTCCACTTTGGATTTACACTTGGAATTAATACGGCCAACTTCGTCATTGCTCCAAAACAATTAAAAGATTCTATTTTAATTGTTCGGTCTTCCCCCCAATCGGGTTTTAACCTGGGAATTGTTTCTGAATATGCCATACAACGTTATCTGACCATTCGTTTTTTACCCGATATATCTTTTGCCGAACGCGAACTTGATTATACCGTCGATACAAAAAATTACGGTGTCGGGGTACTGACCAAGACCATTCAGTCTACTTTTCTTGACTTTCCGATTGATCTTAAACTTCGTTCAGCACGAATGAAAAATTTTGCGGCCTATGTAGTCGCCGGAGGCAAATATACGCTCGATCTTGCTTCTCAGGGAGATGTTAACAATGCTGATCTTTCGGCCGCTCAGCAGGTAGTTAAGCTTACTCGAAATGACATCGGATACGAGATGGGGGCCGGAACGGAGTTTTACCTTCCTTATTTTAAATTTGGGATAGAAGCTAAATTATCACTGGGATTCAAAAATCTTTTGATCAGCGACAATACAATATTTGCCAACGCCATTGACCATCTCTACTCCAAAATGTTCCTGCTGTCCTTTACCTTTGAAGGTTAAATTTACGTTTAAAGGTTAACTGAAAATTCATGCCGGAGGAATTTAATATTGTAGTAAAACCCGAGGAAGCTGAAAAGGAAAACCTGCTCAGACTCCGCGCAGCGGAATACCTTAAAACCGGTCCTGAACGGATTGCAGACCTGAAAATCTTAAAACGCTCGATTGACGCACGCTCTAAATTCGTGCAGCTAAACCTGAAACTTCGTGTCTGGATTTTTCCGGAGAAAGCGCCCGGACCAGAACCGGTAAAGGTTTATCCGGTTGTTTCCGGCAGGCGGCAGGTACTTATTATAGGGGCAGGACCGGCAGGTCTTTTTGCCGCACTTCGTCTGATTGAATTGGGATTTACACCCCTGATTATTGAAAGGGGAAAAGATGTAAAAAGCCGGAGAAGAGACCTGGCCCTTATCAACAGAGCGCAAGGGATAAATCCGGATTCGAACTATTGTTTTGGGGAAGGCGGGGCCGGAACCTATTCTGACGGAAAATTATATACCCGCTCAACAAAAAGAGGAGACCTAAACGGTATTCTGAAAACCTTTGTTGCACATGGGGCAAGTGAATCCATCCTTGTTGATGCTCATCCGCACATCGGCACCAATAAACTTCCCGAAGTCATTGTAAACATCCGTGAAACAATTTTAAACGCGGGTGGGGAGATTCTTTTTAATTCAAGAGTTACTGACCTGCTTGTAAAAGAAAACCGCATCAGAGGGGTTGTCTGCGGGGAAAAGGAGTTTCTGGCGGGTCGGGTTATTCTTGCTACAGGACATTCAGCAAGGGATATTTACAACCTGCTGAGCGTGAAAAAAATCAGACTCGAATCCAAATCCTTTGCGATGGGGGTGCGCATCGAACATCAGCAAACACTCATCGATAAAATTCAATACCACACCGCTGACCGGGGGCCCTGGCTGCCTCCCGCCTCCTATAGCCTTGTGCAGCAAGTGAATGGGAAAGGAGTGTTTTCGTTTTGCATGTGTCCGGGTGGAATTATCGCCCCTTGCGCTACGGGGCCCGGGGAAATTGTAACCAACGGATGGTCTCCTTCCAAACGAAACAACCCCTGGGCCAATTCAGGAATTGTAGTTGGCATAACCCCTGCAGACCTGGGCAAGTACTCCGTACATGGTGTATTGGCAGGGTTACGCTACCAGCAGGACCTGGAGCACATGGCATTTGAAGCCGGGGGGAAATCCTTTAAAGCGCCTGCCCAGCGAATGAGCGATTTTTGCACGGACAAATTATCAGAAAACCTTCCGTCGTCGTCTTACCAACCCGGTCTTACCAGTGCGCCTTTACACGACCTGATGCCATCTGAGCTCAGTGGTCCCCTTAAAGTTGCACTGCGCGAATTCGGAAAAAAAATGAAAGGCTATTTCAGCAATGAGGCGGTATTGGTAGGCGTTGAATCCAGAACATCTTCACCCCTTCGCATTCCCCGTGATGAACACTCGCTTGAGCACCCCGATGTAAAGGGATTGTATCCCTGCGCTGAAGGTGCAGGGTATGCAGGAGGAATCATGAGCGCAGCCATCGATGGCCAGAAGTGCGCGGAGGCGATAAGTGCCAGTTATTAACGATTAGTCAGCAATTCGCTATTCGCTTCTTTTTTTTACCTTTAACTTCAGCAAATGAAATTCCTTGCCAATCTGATCGTCTCAACCCTGGCTGTAGTAATCACTTCCTATGTAATGCCCGGAGTGCATGTAAGCGGTATTTTCACGGCCTTGCTTGTTGCGGCGGTACTGTCCTTCCTGAATTCAATTGTCAAACCTTTGCTTGTTTTGCTGACTATACCTTTTACGATTTTCAGTTTCGGACTATTTCTTCTTGTAATCAATGCCGTTATTATTTTGATAGCATCGAGTCTGGTCGAAGGGTTTAAGGTGTCGGGATTCTGGGCGGCACTTTTTTTCAGCCTTGTTTTGTCGCTTGTTACTTCCTTGCTTAACAATTTGCAATTCAAAGCAAAATCCAGTGGCTAGCAATGGAAAAACATATTCTTAGTAAATCTTCCTTTATCAGGGGCCTGCAATGCCCAAAATCCTTATTTCTCTATAAAAATTTTTACAAAGAGCGGGATGCGATAAGCCCTCAGCAACAGGCCCTGTTCAGCAGGGGCACGGATGTGGGTGTTCTCGCCCGCCAGCTTTTCCCAGGAGGAGTGGATGCCAGTCCTTCTTCGCCATTCAAATACCAGGAATCTGTAAAACAGACCCAAAAGCTTATTGATGAAGGGGCTTCAATTATTTATGAGGCTGCTTTCATTTTCGAAAAAACGCTGATCGCCATTGATCTGTTGGTAAAAAAGGAAGGGCAATGGAAAGCTTACGAGGTCAAAAGTTCAACGCGCATCAGTCCTACCTATCTGCTTGATGCGTCCCTGCAATTTTATGTAATGACGGGTTGCGGAATTCATCTTCAGGACATCAGCATTATCAATATTAATACGGAGTATATCCGAAAGGGCAAACTCGAAATGGATCTGCTGTTCAAAATGACTTCTGTTAAAAACGAAGCCCTGAAAAATCAGCAGTACATAAAAGAAAACATCAGCAGGCTGCTGGATGTCGCAATGGATACAAGACAACCCGAAACGCCAATCGGAACACACTGTTTCAACCCCTACCCCTGTGATTTTATGGGAACCTGCTGGAAAAAAATTCCTGAAAATTCGGTTTTGAATTTAAGCGGTACAGCCAAAGAAGAGCTCTTCGCACTTTACAACAGCGGTATCAAAACAATTGAAGAAATACCGGCTGACCTGAACCTGAATGAACAACTGAAGCTTCAGGTAGACAGCCTGAAGCTAAACAGGATGATCATCGACCGTCCCGGGATTAAAAAATTTCTGGACACACTTAAGTACCCTTTATTTTTTTTGGATTTTGAAACCATCATGCCTGCAGTGCCGTTTTTTGAAGGAACGCATCCCTACCAGCATATTCCCTTTCAGTATTCGATGCACTTCAAAGAATCTGCCAGCAGCAATCTCCTTCACTATGATTTTCTTGCCGAAGCCGGATTGGATCCCCGCAGACCGTTTATCGAGCAGCTCATAAAAGATACGGCTGTTCCCGGAGACATTCTCACCTACAATGCAAGCTTTGAAAGGAGTATTTTGAACAGCCTCAAAAAAGAATTTCCTCAGTTTTCAGACGAGATTGATTATATCACGTACCGTATTAAAGATCTGATGTTCCCCTTTGAACAAAAATTAATTTACCATCCCCGGATGAAAGGCTCTCACTCCATTAAGAATGTGCTCCCGGCCCTTGTGGAGGATCTGAATTATGACTCCCTGAAAATCGGAAGCGGAAGCATTGCCATGAGCGCTTTCGAACAATTGCAAAACGAAACCGATCTGTTTAAAATAGCCGATGCGCGTGATGCGCTAAAGGCTTACTGTGAAATGGATACCTATGCCATGGTAAGGATTCTGGAAGTTCTTGAAAAAGTAACTCTTTAGGGTTTCACAACCTTAAAGACAAAGGGAATGCTCAGCAGTTTCTGAAATTCCTCCCCGGACTCCTTCATCTCTATATCGATCTCATTGTAAATCCAGCAAATTTCGATTTTACTTCCGCTTTTGTAAAGTTCTTCCAGACGGGCGAAAATATTCATCAGGTATTTGGCTGAAGAAGAGCTGAAATAGTCAAAATGAACATTCAACTGAAGTTTCGATGAGAAGTCTTTGCCCGGAAGGGATTGTTCGCAAAATTTTTTAATCCATTCAATAAGGGGATCATAAAAAGCCTTGGCATTTTCAGGTCTGGATTCTCCTTTCATTTCGAATTGCAGGCTAGTCGGATCAAACAAAATGTGCGGAGTGCTTTCAGTTGCCACTGAAATAAAAGGCTCTAAGTTCATCGTATATTTATTTTAACCTGGAAAACAAAAAACGAGGTGAGGGAGTCTACCGTTTTAAAATCATATCCCAAGGGGTTCCCGGATTTTAGTGCAATGTCGATCATCGCAAGTTCTGAGTTCCGCTCCTTGCTTTCTTTGGCGGAGATACAATCCCTGAAATACTTCTTTTTTCCCTCCTGGTTGAGCCCGTTTATTTTTTCAATCTGAGCCTTTTTCGCAGCTATGTTCTCATTAAAAATATAATTCCCTGAAAGAAGAGAATATTGATCTTTGTAGCGGCTCAGGGTAAAAACAGAAAACGAATTAATAAGCTTACTGACTGTCTGGTCTTCTTCGTAGTTTCTGAAAAGAGTTTCCAGACACTCCACCATCACATTGTACACCTTTTTTTTTACCTTTCCGGCCGGTTCGACTTCCGACATTTTCATTTTCACAGAAGTAATCAGGGCATTGATGATTTTCATGTCAAATTCTCCGGTAAAGGCAAGCAGCACACTGTGTTCACGCATCATTTGATGAATATCAAATGTGAAATTAGTGGGGGCTTTCAGTTCCATAAAGAAATCGGAATCGATTACATTAACTCAACAGAATAAAAGCGGAAAGGAAGGGTGAACATTTTGGAAAATTCTTCACCTGAATTTTTCATGTCCACATCGGGAGTGTCATAATACCATTCAATTTCGACAGGCATTATTTCTTTCCGGATGGCATCCAGCCGGGCAATAATGGAAGTAAGAAATTTGGCTGAGGTAGAATTGAAATACTGAAATTTGAATTTAAAAATCAGTTTGTCAACGGAGCCTGGTTTGTTGGATTTTAGCCAGACCTTATAGTTTTCAAGCCATTCCATGACCGGCTCATAAAATTTACGCACGTTTTCAGGCCTGGATTCCCCTGATATTTCGAATTCAAAAGTGGAGGGCAAAAAACGTACTCCCGGAGTCAGATCAGTTGGCTCGACGATCAATGAGGTCATTGGAACGGATGAGTTCATGGTTTAATTTTTTGAATAGGTGTAATTATTATGGATTCTCACTTGAAATACGTAAAACGTTCGTTGCTGATCGATTTCGTTAAATTCGTACTGCAATCTGCTGTCTGATTTTATGGCAATATCGATCATACCCAAACCGGCCCCGCCTTTTTCAGAAAACTCTCCGTTTGAAAGGATCTGACGGTACATTTCCTTTTTTTGTTCTTTGTCAAGAATATTTATTTTATCAATCATATTCTTCAACTGCACAACGCTGCCGTTTTTAATATAGTTCCCTGTCACCAGAAAATAATCGTTACCCTGTTTTTGAAGGGTAAATATTGCAAAAGACCTCAGCGCCACTTCGTCCTGCTTAGCCTCAGCCGAATGTCTGAAAATGTTCTCGAGGCATTCTACCATTACATTGTACACCTTCTTCTGAACAGACGGGTTGCTCTCCACACTGCTCAATTTCCCTCTCACCGAATTCACGAGTGCGTTAATCACCCGCATGTCAAACTCTCCGGTAAATGCAAGCAAAACATTGTTTTGCTCCATAACCTGCAGGATATCATAGACAAAATCGTCTTTCTTCGACATAAAACGCCCTCCTTTCTTACAATCCCTTGGTAAATATAAAAAATAAAGACAAAAAGCCTACTGATTTTTTTAGTAGTTTAGTGTCATGCCCTCCTTTGATATCGTAAGCAAGACTGACATTCAGACCCTGGACAATGCGATTAATGTCGCAAAAAGGGAAATTCTTAACCGGTACGATTTTCATGGCTCCAAAAGCACTATTGAGCTGGACAAGAAAACCATGACCATTTCTATTTTAACCGAGGACGACATGCGTCTGGAATCCATAATTGATGCGATACGCTCACGGATGATCAAGCAGAAACTCAGTCCCCAGTGTCTGGACGAAGGCAAGGAAATTATCGGATCGGGCATGATGGTCAAAAAGGACATTGTGGTCAAACAAGGAATTGACAAAGAAACCGCCAGGAAAATAAATAAGGATATCAAGGACTCTAAACTCAAAGTACAGCCCCAGATTATGGACGACCAGATCAGGGTTACGGCCAAAAAAATAGACGACCTGCAGAGCATTATCGCCCTGGTTAGTCGTGCTAACTACGAACTTCCCCTCCAGTTTGTAAACATGAAATAGCTCCAATTAACATTAATTAACTAAAGAAGGCCCTTTTCGCTTAGTTAAACAGCTTTTTCTAATGACATTCTAATAACTCCCTTCTATTTTTGCGTAC
>JABDFU010000030.1 GCA_013286385.1 Bacteroidota bacterium | reverse complement strand
ATTGCGATCAGAAATAATTTTAAAAAAGGAATGTCTCTGAGCCGGAATGTATTTCTTCCGTTTCTGAAAACAGGTATAGAATAAAACAAGGTTATCAGCGCCATCGGAGCCAATACAATCAATACCGCCTTTGAAGCAAAAAGAGTTGAGCAGATGAATCCGCCTCCGGAAAAAAATACGAGCGTGCGAAATCTTTTGGAGGTTTTTCCCGTAATAAAACGGTGAAGATTGTAATCAAATAAGGTGGCGAAGAAAATCACCAGCAGATAGGGGTGCAACTGTGGTCTCATGCCAAGTTGAATCTGGGACTCTACTGTAAGAAAAACCGCTGCCAGAGCTATATAAATGTTGGTTTTTAGCAGTACCTTAAATATCTTCAAAATGGCTCACCTGTGTTATTAATTAACAAGATTGACTTTAGTTATCTAATTTACTACTATTTGATTGTTTAATAAAGTCCTAGTTTTGCTTCAGCTATGCTCAGCCCTGTTTATTGGGATATCCGGATTTACAGAATGATAATGTTCCTGCTTTACGGCGGCGGATATGCTTCACGTTACAGTTCAATTTTTAATTACATTAAGGAAAAAAACCCCAAAAATGTACTTGAACTGTGTTTCGGAGATGTCTTGCTGGCAAGATTTTGTCAGGAAAATTCTATTCAGTGGCTTGGTGTTGACCGGAATACTTCTTTTATCAACTATGCAAAAAAGAAGGGGTTCAATGTGTTGCAAAGAGATCTTACGCTGCCGCAACATTTACCCGATTCTGATTTGGTTGTCATCAGCGGAGCTCTTTATCACTTCAATGACTGTATTGATCAGTTATTTGAAACCATTCTGAAATCATCGGATGCCATTCTGATAAGTGAACATGTGATTAATTTTAATACGACAAAAGGGCAGGGTTAAAAACCATTCCGATTCTTCTTACCGAAAACAAATCCTATTTCCTTTCTTATCTGTCCTTATTCCTTTCATTTTGCATTTCGGTTCTTTGTTATAAATCACAAAATTCCGGATTTATTGTTTGGGCATTTATACTATCGATCCTGACAACGTTTTTGTTTTTAAGCATTAAAAAAATCAGAGCCTTGCCGCATTATCACGATGGGATTTTAGATGGAACTATGCTTTTGCAGGGTTTTTTGGTCTTCGTTTTCTACTTACTCTTTTAAATATTTTAAAATACTGAGAATAAGATCATTTTGATTTTCAAGGTGATTTAATATGGCTTCGATTTCAAGTCCAGCCTTTACATTTATTTCAAAATCAGCTTCAGCTCTGGCCTCTGAGTGCTTAGACTGCAGGTTTTGCCCGATCATTATAAGCGGCATTAAGAAAATCTGAATCACATTTGACAAAAATAACCACAATGCGAAAGCCGGAAAAGGATCAAACCTCCATTCCTTTGGAGCAAACATATTCCAGGCCAGCCAGACAACCGTCCAGGTAAAAATGATCAGGAAAAAGCCCATACTGCCAATGTTATTGGTAATTTTTACGGCTTGCTTGTCGAGCCAGGACAATCGCTCTTTGTGCTCAATATTAACATTACGGACAGGGCTTCCTGTCCTTTTAAATTCCTTCAATGAGAAACGAGTTGTCTTTTCCATGGTATTTAAGTTAAAATTGACGAATTACGTCAAAATTACTTACCTTTTCCTGAAATCTGAGCATCGACCTTGCAATTAAAAGACAACCTCAATCTTTTATCCAAATTTACCCTGAAACGGTTTGGCAATGCCCTGAGCGTTATCACCGGTTATTACATTTCAAAAGTAAGCGGCAATGCCCTGCAGTTGGGCCTGCCGCTTAGCATAAGCATAGAGCCGACCACCTCCTGCAACCTCCGCTGTCCGGAATGTCCGAGCGGAAAACGGGAATTCACCAGGCCAACCGGAATGCTCAGTCAGGCCTTTTTCAAAGAAATGATTGATTCCGTGCACAAGCGGGTTACCTACCTTACTTTTTATTTCCAGGGAGAACCCTACCTCAATCCCGATTTCCTCACAATGGTAAGCTATGCATCCCAAAAAAAAATGTACTGCTCGACCTCCACCAATGCCCATTACCTGGATGAGGAAAATGCCCGTAAAACGGTTGAGTCGGGTCTTGATCGTCTCATTATATCCATTGACGGTACCACCCAGGAAAGCTACAGCAATTACCGTATTGGCGGAGAACTCAATAAAGTAATTGAGGGGACCAGGAACATTTTACGCTGGAAAAAAAAGCTGAATTCAAAAACACCCCATGTCATTTTTCAGTTTCTCGTGGTCAAAGCAAACGAACATCAGATTGAAGATGTAAAGAGACTGGCTAAAGAACTTGGGGTAAATGAGCTTCGGTTAAAGACAGCCCAGGTGTATGATTATAAGCACGGCAACCCCCTGCTGCCCGAAAACCAGCGCTACTCCCGTTACCGCAAAGAACCCGATGGAAACTATACAATTAAAAACAATCTCAACAACCACTGCTGGAGGTTGTGGAGCGCTGCGGTAATAACCTGGGATGGCCTTGTTGTTCCCTGTTGTTTTGACAAAGACGCCAGACACCAGATGGGAGATCTGAAAAAATCAGGATTCGAACAGGTCTGGAAGAATGCAGGCTACCGCAATTTCAGATCCTCGGTTTTACGTTCCCGGAAGGAAATCGGCATTTGTTCTAACTGCAGCGAAGGAACCCGCGTTACTTTTCCTCAGGCATCCACAGCGACCTGAAAATATTGGGGAGAGAAAAATATTTGTTCGCCATCCGGGTCAGTTGTTCAGCAGTAACGGCCTTTACCCTGGCTTCATAGGTAAGAATCCGCTCCGGATCATTGCCCAGCAAATCGTATCTCGAAAGAACCGAAATCCAGTATTCGTTTGTCTTAATGTTGACTTTATACTTCTGAATCGCAGTCTCGGTAACCTTTTCGAGGTCTTTCGGAGTGATGTCACCTTTTTGTTTTGAACCTTCGATAAGCTTCCAGAAAGCAACCTGAAGCTTTTCCACATTCTCAGGGCCGCAGGGAAGCGAACTTCTCATCTGTGCAGTTTCCTTGGGGTATTTTGACAAACTCAGGCTGATGCCCCCTCCGTAAATTCCGCTCATTTTCTCCCGAAGGGTGTCAACGATCTGATTGTTGATTACATCCGTCAGCAAAGCGGTAAGGGTCTCGTCATTGATATCGTAGGTTATCGGTCCGTAAATGTAATCGCTGATCATGCTTTTTTCTTCCTTTCCTTTGTGAAGTATAAAGGAATGTTGTCCCGATATTGCATCCAGATTCAGGTCTTTGTAATGTGTACTGATCTGATTTCCGGGCAATCCTCCTATGTATTGTTCGATCAACGGTTTTATATCTTCCTCTTTAAAACTTCCGATAAAAAAATAATCCATCCCATTGGCGCTGCTCATGCGGTCCTTGTAAAACTGTACAACATGGTTCAGATTAATTTTATCAAAATCGGAGGCTACGGGAATCAAATGCGTTCTCGGATTATTGTCGTACATAACCAGATGAGAAGAATCCATAAACAAATACTGTGGGTTCGATCGCAGGGTCTCAATCTGTTGTTTTTCCCTGTTTACAAAGGATTGAAAGGCCGTTTCATCCAAACGGGGAGATGTGCATTTCAGGTAAATCAATTGAAACAATGTTTTCAGATCGGCATTGGTTGAACTTCCGTCAAGACTCTCACTGTATTTGTCAAATCCCGCGCTCAGGTGTACAATTTTTCCGGTCAAAAACTTTTTCAGGTCGGTATTCGAGAAATTGCCGAAACCCATTTCCTCAACAATATCATCGCTGTAATCCGCGCTTTGGTAATCGGCTCCTTCGTAAAGAGAAGAACCCCCGAAACGGCTGGCCTTGAACAAAATCTGGTCGTTTTTAAAGTCTGTTGGTTTAATGGTAACCTTGGCGCCGTTGCTCAGGGTATAGGTCCTGGTTCCCAATTTATCGTTCTTGGTTTCATTTACAATTTTTCCCCTGACAGGTTCTTTTTCCAGCAAATTCGCTGAAAGCGCCTTTTCCTCATAGGGTCTAATGTCCGCTTTAAAAGCCTCATCTACCCAGCTTTTGAATTCTGCATCGCTTGGTAATTTATCAGAAGTCTTTGTAGTAATCAGGGCAAAATAACTCTGATCGGCATCTACGTACTTTCCCAGTTCGTTGATTTCCCTGAGACTTATTCCGGGCATGGTTTGTTTTGTAAAATTGTATTCCCACTCAATGCCGGGAACCACTTCGTTGACCAGAAAATGACGCACCAGTTCACCGGTAAGCTGCGAAGATTCGGTTTTGTCCCTTTCGTTGTAGCTTTTTTCATATCCTGCAAGTGCAGAGGCTTTGGCCCGGTCAAGTTCGGCTTGTGTAAATCCGTATTTTTTTGCACGCATAGCCTCCTGAACCAAAGCCATTGTGGCCTGTTTCATTTTATCTGCTCCGCAAACAGCGTATCCATTAAAGCTGTTCCACCCTCTTACAAATCCCCCCTCAAGGGAAGCTCCGCCGTACACCAGGGGAGGATCAGGGTTGTTCTTAAGCTCACTGTACCGATCAGCCAGCATATTGTCAAAAAGCCCCTTCATCAGGGTCAGCCTGTAATCAGCCGCCGTAACATCTTCTTTATGTTTATGACTGCTACCGATAAGCTGAATGACTGTATTGCTGGCCTCCGGATCAGTTACAACCATTGCTTCAGAAGTTTTTCTAAGCGGGATATCAGTCAGCTCAGGTCGTTTGCGCTCATTCGCAGGATTTTTAAATCCGTTGAATTTTTCTTTTATCAATCGCTCGGCTTCTGCCGGCTCAATATCGCCGACAACGATAACGCATTCCAGATCGGGACGGTACCAGTCTTTGTAATACCGCTTTTCAACATCGTAGGGAAATGTTTTCAGAATTTCGTCCTTCCCGATAGGCAGGCGACGCGCATACAGAGAACCGTTCAGAAATACCGGGAACCATTTTTTGCGCATGCGGTCTGAAGCCCCTTTGCCCAGACGGCTTTCTTCCAGAACGACCCCGCGCTCGCTGTCAATTTCTTTACTGTCAAGCAAAGCGTTTCCGCTCCAATCCGAAAGAATAATAAACGCCGAATCCAGTTTGTTTTTATTGTCGGAGGGAACCGGAAGTATATAAACGGTTTCATCGAAACTGGTATAGGCGTTGAGATCAGCGCCGAATTTCACACCGATGCTTTGCAGGTAATGCACAACTTCATTGTGCGGAAAATGAGTAAGTCCGTTAAAATTCATGTGCTCGGTAAAATGCGCAAGACCTTGCTGGTCATCATCCTCAAGAACAGATCCCACATTCACGGCCAGTCTTAATTCGACTTTATTTTCGGGTTTCTTATTCTGAACAATCAGGTACCGGAGCCCGTTGGCCAACTGCCCGGATTTAATTTTCGGATTTATCGGAACAGGTTTGTTAAGATCCTGTGCACGGGACGTAAAAACGGCCAACAAGAGCAGGGCAAAAAAGCAAAGCGTTTTTCCGGTCCTAAACACGATTCGAATCGAGGGAGTTGAGTTCATAGGTAGCACTGTTAAATGAGTAGTTCAAAATGAGTAGGTCAATTTGAAGCCGTAAATATAAGCTTATTAATCTTTTCTGGTGAAAACCAATATCCATTTATCTGACGTGGGTTGAAAATGCTGAGCATCTGCACCCCATTTGTAGTCCGTACCCGTAGGCAGCATTTCGACAGATGCACCAATGTTATAGTGTTCTTTCGTATACGGATCGAACCATTTAAAAATATCCTGAGGGGCATTGGGCTCAAATGACCAGGACAGGAAAACTTTTACAAAAACGATTATTTTAGGTCTGTTTTTTTCAATCTCAGCAATCATATCCTTTTGCATGATCTGGTTGTACTTCTGATCCTTACCCATTTCGTACATGTCCATAAAACCGGTGGCCGCCCTTCGCCTGGAGTAAAAATAAATTTCAGCTTCAGAACCCAGCACAGCTACCTTATCAGAATCGGTCGTATTGGCCAAAATGAACTTTCCGATTTGCTGGGACTCAATGAAGGGATTGCTGCCGTAGATCATCCTGCACAATTCGACAGGACTCTTTTTAAACAGGTATTCTTTCTGTTTCGCAACAGATTTTCCTGCCAGAAAAACGAAGACAAGCAGCACGCCCCACGGGGCTAGTTTCGTATTCACCTTTTCAATTCCTTCTTTCAGCACGTCCAGACCAAGAGCGACCAAAAGGGATGCTGCAGGAATTACTGCGATGAAATAATGGTTCCTGAAGGAGAAGCCCGGAACGACCGAAGCAACCGCTGTAAGGAAAAACACAATTGCAACTATCTTTTGCTCAGTGGAAAGCTTTGTAGAAAAAAAGATCAGCACAAAACCCAGCAAAGAACAAATCCATAAAAGAAGATTATAAGAAGTGATAAACGGAAGCATAACACCCAGGTTAATGCTCAGGTTTTGCATCCGGTAAGTATTGGTAAACGCCTCGGGGTAAACTACCGACCATTTCCAAAAGGAAGGAAAATCATGAAAGCCAAGAATGACAAGGATGAGTATCAGGTAAGGCATGGCGCCTCCTGCAAACACAGTAAGCATTTCTTTAACCGCTGCCGGCAGACCCGATTTGTTTTTCCAGGCCTGAAATGCAATCAGCACAACAGGGATTCCGAAAAAAACAAGGGCCGGTTGCTTCATGATAAAAGCAAATCCTATGGATAAACCGGTTAAAAAATAAAAGAGGAGTTTTTTTGTTTCGGCTGCTTTCTGAAAAAGCAATACGCCTGCTAAAACAAACAGATTGACGTAATGGGTTGCATGGGCTGAATTACCCGCTACCGCCCGGTCAATCGAAAGAAGTGAAAAAACCGCGCAGGCGATCGCTGCTGTATACGGAGAAAATTTTTTGCGAAGGATGGCAAACAACAACACTATACAGCCCAGATTCACAAGGAGTAAGCCTATCCTGATTCCGTTCAGGGAATTTCCAAAGAGCGCCATGGACAAAGCATACATGTAGGAAACTCCGGGAAGCTTATAGTAATACGCAGCATACGGAGAATTTCCATGCAGAATAAGTTGGGCCACATAGGCGAATTCGCCTTCATCCCTTTCCATTGGAATTCCCAGCAAACGCAACCGAACGATTAGTGTAAGAAGAACGGATCCTGCTAAAATCAGGTAAGGGAGAAAGGAGGATTTTTTTGATACAGCGGCCCCTGATTTGACTGGCTTTTTAGACATACTGAATAAAAATTATAACCTGGACTAAGGTAGCAATTCAGGCGAAACCGCAAATCCGTGTTTGCGTATTTCATCCACAGAAACACCCTTATTCAGAAGAAGATGAAGGTATTTGCGTTCGCCCTTTTTGTCGTTGATATGCTGACAAAGTCCCAGCAGGTTATAATAAACCTGCAGGTTGCCGGGATTCAGCCTGATCAATTCATCCCAGCATTGTTCGGCCCTTCCCAGATCTTTTTTAAAATTCAGGTAACACATCCCCAGATTTCCAAGGGCATCTGCGTTTCCGGGGCTGACAGCCAGGGACTTTTCAAAATACGCAATGGCAGAATCTCCCGATTGGTCCTCCATGTAGAACCCTGCGATTCCATTGAAAGCGATTTCCCGGTGAAAATCCTTATCCCTGTTTGCATAGGTTTTGAGCTTAATCCGTTCCACAATGCGGTCGCATTCCTTTTGCCGGCCAAGTTTCAATAGCTCGCCGGCCATCGCAACGCAGCGCCTTGCCTTTTCATCCGTTAAGGCTGACGTACTGAATAATTCTTTCAATGGATCGTAAGGGTAGGCCAGGTAAAGACTGTAATTTTCATCCTGAACGATACAACCCTTGAATTCTTTGATCGCTTTGATTTCAATGTCTTTAAGCAAAGAAGCTTTCAAATCGAAATTGAACACCAGCAAGTAGGTATCCCTGCTTTGTGAGATGCGGTTTAGCAAACGACCCATCACTACATTCTGATCGCTTGAATAGGTTGCCCCAAGCCACAAGGGATAGGTGCTGCTTGAATCCCTTTCGGGAAAATAAAAAGGACTTCGGGTATAGGCACAGACCGGAGCTACGGCATAATCAACAATTGCGGCAGCAGGTAAACGTTGCAGGTTGTTTTTTAAAATGAATTGTCCGGTTTCTTTTGCTGCCGAAAAGGTATAGCTCAGTTCCTTGGAATAAGCAACAACCGAGGAAAACAAGTTGATCAGTAAAAAAAACAAAATCAGCAGGTTTTGGCTGCTGCCCGAAGCTTTGGGTCTGGTGACCGGAAATGAATCCTTCAGCCAGAGACAGACAAAAAACAGAATATACATAAATCCATTGTAACGGGCCGCATTGATTCTGAAAATAACAGTACTGGTATATGAAAACAAAAGTATGCCGGATAGTCCGGCAAGATAGAGCAAAAGGACAGCCTTGTTTCTAATAAAAACAAGGCTGGTTAAAACAAGAATCAGCAGGGAGCCAAAAAAAACGATCCCTTTTTCAAGTCCGCTGTTTCCGGCATGATTTAAAATATTGGTGTTCCAGAACTGAACTCCCGACAAAACGGGCACAGGCAAAAAACCTGACCAAATCCTGCTCACAACAGAAACAAATCGGTTGGTATTGAAACCGGTATACCAGTTGGAAGCCGAATAAACGCTTTCAGGAGGAGGCCATATCGACTTTACTGCCACAACTACCGACACCACGATTATCAGTACGGCTCCCGCCCTATGCAACAGAAGATTTTTAGAAGGCTGTACCGGGCGTTCATTAAAATAAAAATCAGCCAAAAGGAAAACCAGCAAAGCGATGGCTAAAACGGCTCCAAAGCCACCCGTAGAATTCGCCATAAAAAAAACCGGCAAGGCCAGGGGCAAAAAATTTGTTTTGCTTTTTTTATACATAACACAGAACAAAAAGAAAAAAAACAGGGTTACGGCATATCCCCTGCTGATGATTCCGTAATCATAAACCAAATAATAACCGCAGCAGAACAGCAATTTCTGCAACAAGGTAAAAGGGGAATACTTTAGAAAGAGGTAAATACTGCCGCAGGCAATTAAAATATGTGAAATTTGAAGAAAAACAGGATTTAAGGTTAGCCTGCTCAAAAGAAAAAGATAAAGATACCAGGCATAAGGATTCGAAATCATCTTCATTTTGACGAAAAAATCTCCTAAATCAGAACTGAAACTTGAGGTCAGCCAGGGTTCAAGTTCATCCCTCCACATTTCATGGTAAGTTATTCCAATGCCTGATACGAGTGCATAAAACAAAAGGATCAGATAAAGCAGGGATTTGTTTCTTCGTTCCAACATACCGGATAAGGGATGTATACAAATCTAAACAATAAGGTTTAATTTGTTAATTTTGAGCCCTATTTGAACGCTATGAACTTCAACCCATTTGCTTTCCTCCTTCTTCTCTGCTTTTTTCTGCTGCAGTTAAACGGCTTCGGCCAGGCCAATAAAGATTCCCTGAAGTCCGGTTTTTTTAGCTCCCGCGAAAATTACGATTACAAATACTCCTACCATGGGAAAGGCAAATATTATATTCATGCCGAAGAAGTGCGAAAAGAAGTTTTCGATCGCTACATCCGCAAATGCGACAGTATCCAAAAAATGACTGGAATTCGAAAAAACATGGCCTTTGAAACCGTACCCGAAGTTGAAGTCGTTTCAGAAATGGCTTTTTATCCCGGCAATGTAACATTCTGGGGTTCGGGCCTCAACTTCACATTGCCCATCAACATGTTGTTCAAAGACGAGAAAGCCAAACCCTGGCTGAACGGATTCAGCCTGAACTGGAAAGCTCTTTTCGGCAGCGACAACAGTGCCGACTTTTACCTGCACAGCAATGCCGTTACCACCATCATGTCCAGAATTCCCCTGGGCACGACTACCGAATCTAGCGGAAACAGTGTTGGAGTCGATTTGCTTACGCTTTTTTCGATTTTTATTCCCGAAGGCATTACCTACCACATTCCGATCAGCGAACAATTTCGCATCAACACTTTTTTAAACCCTTTTGGAGCTGATTATTGGAAAAATTCAATGAATAATTTCGGAGGGGGTACTCCCGCCCTGGATTTCGGCATAAAACCAGGTTACGTAACGACCAACAAATTTACCCTTGGAGTCACGTTCGGCTATAAGATGGTTTACGCAGACAGCTATGACCGTGGCCTTTACGGCGGAATCAGTATTGGATTGCAGCTTTATTAGCCCTCGAATTTTTTCAGCTCCATTTTATCCCCGTCAAACTCAGCATATGTAAAATAACTGACCCAGTCTCCCAGGTTGATGTAACGGCTATGCTCTCCGACCTTTATATCCAGAGGCAAATGCCGGTGCCCGAAAACAAAAAAATCGACCTGCTGCTTTTTGAGTTCAGCCTTGCAATGCGTGACCAGCCATTCTTTTTCTTCACCCAAAAAATGATCCTCTGAATTTCCGGTTGCGATCCGGCTCTTACCCGAAAAATAATTGGCTACCTGCAGGCCCAGATTTGGATGTACCCGTGCAAAAAGCCACTGGCAGAGCTTGCTGGAAAAAACTTTCTTAATGAATTTATAGCCCTTATCACCCGGACCAAGCCCGTCTCCGTGAGCCAGATAAAAACGTTTTCCTGAATATTCACGTACGATAGGCTCCCGGTGAATTGCAACGTTGAGTTCTTTAGGCAGATAATCAAAGGTCCACATATCGTGATTACCGGCAAAAAGCGTTACCCGTATACCGGCATCGGTAAGCTCTGCGATTTTACCAAGCAGTCTTACAAATCCTTTCGGAACGACCGTTTTGTATTCAAACCACATGTCAAACAGGTCCCCCATCAGGTAAATTTCCTTAGCATCCGGTTTAATCTGATCAAGCCAGCGTACCAGTTTTTTTTCCCGTTCAAGACTGCGTTCATAATCTGGAATTCCCAGGTGAAAGTCAGATGCAAAATATATTTTCCTGGTCTCCTTCAGAATTCAGTTCTCCTTCAGAATTTAATATTTTGAATAAAGGTAAAGGGATTCAGCAAATTAAGGTTAAGTGTAAAGCGAATTTGTTCTTTATACGAAATGGGCGGACTGGGTGCCTGAAATTCATTTTGAAAATCTTTACACAAAAGCGCAGGTATGGGCAAATAAATTTCGAAAATATCCTTTGCAATGCAAATATCTATCCCTGCTTCGTAAAGCAGGGTATTGGTAAGCCGGGCTGAAGGATCAGTGATTGCAAAATCTGAATAAATGCGGACAGGCAAATTACTTAAGGGCCCGGGAAGCGAACTTTTAAGGTTAAGGGCCATAAGCCAGTTGGTTGTCTCACCTACAAATACCGGAGCTTTAAAGCCCCCGTCCGTTTCAACAAACTGCTGTGAAAGCACTCCGCTTGTCTCGGTCCGGCCCAGAAAAATGTTGTCGTACAGATAGTCCTGGGAACCATTCCAGCCTGCGGTTCTGAAACTGTAATTACCTGCAGCAGGTCCTGAATTATTCAAAAACTTTCCGGCAAAAAACCGAATATCCAAACCTTTTTTACGACCCTTATACGTCAGTGTATACATTGCTTCCAAAGACGCTTTTACAAAATCACTGTTTTCCTGCAAATCCAGTACAAGCCTGCAAGGATTAATGATTCGGGTATTGGATGAAGTAAAAGTGGCCTGGTTGATCGTGTAATGCGTACCGGCCTCCGAATAGACCGGGGGGCTTATGGAATAGTCGGCAGTGTAATTATCCTGAACTACCGAAACGCTTCGTATTCTCAAGCTGTTTTTAATACTGCTGCGCGGATCCTTGTTTTTAAAAATAAACCCGATCTGAGGAGCAATTTTTGTGTAGTTTTCGATAAAGGGCTGAGGATAATCAGAATACCCAAACCGGGCCGCATCCACCCCAATTGAGATTTTCTGAAACACCCTGTTGGGATGAAAATTGAAAGTAAAATTTCCGTACCCGGCCAGCTTTCCTCCGGTTCCGGGTGCAGGATTGGCACCGGTCCCATACATAGGATCCAGCATGTATTCAAAACGTTTCTCAGGCAACGTGATGTTGTAAAATGCCATCCCGAGCATCAGCTTGTTGTAATTGTTCCAGCCTGCTGTCGGACAAAAATAAATCTGGGTCTTATCAGGGTTATCAAAACTTATCAGAGGTTGCAGTTGAAGGGGCTCTTCTTTTTTAAACAAACCTGAAGTCCGCATTGAATTGTTATCACGGTTTACTTCGGGCATGTTTTCATCCGGATCGATTTTGAAACGGTCAAAATTACCCGCCGGAAAATCAACGCTTGCTTCACCTTCAAATCCTTCAAACCACTTACGAACCAGCACCGAATCATTCCGGATTCCTCCGACAACGACCGGGCCTTTTATTTGCCCGGTATTCTGCAGTACCAGTTTCCAGGTTCCGTCTTTATTCCTCGAGCAAGCCTGCATTTTATAATCCAGCTTTTTAGTCGTTTCCAGAAGGTCATCGAAAAACCAATTCAGAGTTGCACTGCTGCAGGGCTCCACAACGGCTCTGAAATCGGCAGGTTGGGGATGCTTGAATTTCCAGGCCTCAAAATAAGCCTGCATGCATTGGTCCATTTTTTCCTGTCCCAGATAGTCCATCAGGTAGGTCAGTATCATTCCGGTTTTTTCATAAACATCCCCGCCGTAGTTCAGTTTCGTGTACTTTTCAGAACTGATATCGCAGGGCTGATCCTCATTCTTCGCGGCCGAAAGCTCATATGCGATGTAACTTTCGTATTGACGGCTATACCTGCCCACATCAAACAGATCGTATTTGGGTTTAAATCCGAAAACGTTTGCATCCGGATATTTCTTTTTCATATAGCGGTTTTCATAAAATGTATTGATCCCCTCATCCATCCAGGCATGCCTGCGTTCATTCGATCCAAGCATCCCGTAAAACCAGTTGTGACCCACTTCATGGGTGATAACCTCATCCAGCGTAATGGCGTCAGCAGTTGCGTTGATCACGGTGATGTTCGGATATTCCATACCTCCGCCGGCGCTCAGGGCCCCATCTACAGCCGTACAATTTGCATACGGATAGTCCCCTATCCAAAGTGAATAATTATAAAGCGCATCATTCACATACTGTGTGGCACTCTTCCAGAGCTTGGCCTGCCCGTTGGTAAAGAGCACCCAGGTGAGTACCTTATGGTGGGTGTGCGGCAATTCAACTTCGCTTTTCAAAACATTGTATCGCTTGTCACAAAACCAGGCAAAATCGTGTATGCGGTCCTGGCGGTAATGAATTGTTTTGTTTTGAGAATCTGACTGCGGAAACGAATCGGTCTTCGGGTAGGCTTCGAGACGGCCGCAAACCATCGCCCGTTCATTGATCCACTGTTTTTCTTCCTCGTCCTGCAATTCCCCTGTCGCCCCTACAACATAATTTTTGGGCAATGTAAGGGCCACATCAAAGCTCCCGAACTCCGAATAAAATTCTCCCTGATCAAGATAGGAGATCGGATGCCAGCCCTCTTTGTCATACACGGCCGGTTTGGGATACCATTGGGTAATCTGGTATTGCTGGCCTTCATGACCCATTCTCGAAAACATCCCGTTCGGTATTTTTACATGAAAGGGGGTAGTGATCGTTACCGATGCTCCGGGCTTCAGCGGTTCGTTTAGAATAATTTTCGCAACATCAATGGACACCGAATCCTGCAGAAGCAGAACCGGCTTGCCGTTCACCTTAAAATCAAGCTGATCAATAGTTCCCTTATCTTCCTCCCTGGAAAAATAAAACAAGGAACTTCCGTTCTCCAGATTCTGCTCAGCAAAAGCGGTTGCCGTATTCTTGTAGGCATTGGGCCAGAGGTGAAACCAGATATAATTTAACTCGGCAGGGGAATTATTGGTATAGATTATGCTTTCATTTGCAAATAACTCATGCTTCACATCATCCAGCCTTACCTCGATTTTGTACTTAACCTCCTGCTGAAAATACCCCTGGGCGAAAGCGGAGCCACTATATAAAGAAAGTAAAATGAAAAAAAAATTTCTGGCCGGCATGCTTTCCAAAAGTAACAAAATAAAAAAGCACGACAATAAATAGCAACGAACATCTTGCTTCTACTGCGCCCCCCCCCCATCAATCGAAATCGAAGCCCCTGTAATCAGCTCCCCGGCTTCCGAAGCCAGGAACAGAGCCATCGCAGCAACTGACTCAGGTTTTATAAATTCATTGGACAAATTTAATTTAGGATAGCAAAAATTCTTTTATCCGTTTTATTGTTTGGGGTATAGCTTCAAGGTTCAGGGTATGACCGGCAAGCGGAATGACCTCAAATTCGCTTCCCGGTATGGCATCTGCAACTGCTTTTCCCATCTGAACAGAAATCAAAGCGTCTTTTTCTCCATGTATAACAAGGGTTGGGCTCTTAATGGCTTTTAGTTTTTCTCTGTAATCGGGTCTTAAACGCGTCGCTTCCATTAATTTTTTCAGCGCCCGGGGATCCTGGTTGAGGCCGTTGCGGTTTGACTTCAGTAAATCGAATGGGATCAGTGGATTCCTGAAGTACTCCTCTCCAAGTACAGTTGGCAGCATAACATCCAGTAAAAGCGCATATCCGCCTGAATCCAGGCTTCGCTGCCAGGCCAACTCAATTGCCTCAAAGTAAGGAGTCTTATGGGCAAATGTCGAAAGCAGAATAAGCCGGTCAATGCGTTGGGGATAATTCAGCGCAAAATGCTGGGCCACCAGACTTCCGTATGAAATTCCTATAGGTATGACCTTCTTAACCCCCAGGTGATCGAGCAATCCCTTTATATCCTCCGCATGCCGGTCAAAGTCACGGTAAGGACCCTCCTTTGAAGATTGTCCCTGAAAAATAAAATCGCATAAAATAATCCGGTGTGAATCCTTAAATGCATTCAGCATAAAAGTCCAGGCAGCGGTGGATTGGGAGACTCCGTTTAAAAATAGCAGCACCTGATCCGCAGCTTCAAGGCCACTTACTTCGTAGTAAAGTTCCTGATTGTCAGTAGTGGTATAGTACAAATTTTGACCTAAAACATATGTAACCCCCCGTTGATCGCAATATTCGCCCCTGTAATATACCTGGCCTCATCCGAAACGAGGTAAGCAACCGAAGCCGCAATTTCTTCCGGCGTACCCAGGCGCCCCTGAGGAACCTGAGCGACAATCTTCTCCCTGATTTCTTCCTTGATTGCCATGACCATTGAAGTCCCTATATATCCCGGCGAAACAGTGTTCACCGTAATTCCTTTTTTTGCAACTTCCTGGGCCAGCGACTTCGTGAAACCGTACATGCCGGCCTTGGTTGCGGCGTAATTGCATTGCCCGTATTGCCCTTTCTGCCCATTCACCGAAGAAATACTGACAATTCTACCCCAGCCTTTTGCGATCATTCCTTCAATAACCAATCTGCTGCATACGAACACACTGTTGAGATTGGTATTGATGACCTCATACCACATTTCAGGTGTCATTTTATGAAGAGCAGCATCTCTGGTGATTCCGGCATTATTAACCAGCACGTCAACCGCACCGATTTCCTCGGTTATTTGTTTCATCATGCGTTCAGCCGACTTGAAGCTCGAAATATCCCCTTCGACCACCTTCATGTCAAATCCCATTTTCAACTGATCATCTCTCCATTGCTTCGCCTCTTCTCTCCATTTCATGGCACGGGTAAAATCACGGTAGTTGGCGACTACAGTGTATCCGTCTTTATACAATCGCTCACAAATCGCGGTACCCATTCCTCCTGTACCCCCTGTAACCAAAGCCACTTTGTTATTCTTCTGTCTCATAAATCAATGTGTAACTATTTTTTCCTTAACATAAGTACCCGGAGCAGCATGCAGAGGTTTGTATTTAGCGTTGCCAAGTGTCTTGCCGGCTATTTTTTTCTTGCCCGATTTTTTACCCAGCTTTTCTGTCCAGGCCGTCCACCAGGAACCTTCGTGAAATTTGGAGCTGCGTTTCCATTCCTCGAAACCATGCTCAAGTTTTCCATCCAGATAGTAACCGTATTTTTTCTTGGAGGGTGGATTGGCTACTCCCATCACGTGACCCGATCCTCCAAGAATAAATTCCACCGGACCGCTGACAAGTTCAGTAGTGGTAAACGTGGTATGGGGAGGAGAAATATGGTCTTCGTTCATGCCGATAACATATACCGGAATATCGATCTGACCAATATCAATAGGCGTGTTGCAAATCCTAAGAGCGTTTTTGCGGCTGAGTTTATTTTCAAGCACCATATACCGGAGGTAGAATAAATACATTTTAGCCGGCAGATTGGTATTGTCGTTGGTCCAATACATGACATCAAAAGCGCTTGGAGTCTTGCCTTTCAGATAGTTGTTGACTACGAAACTCCATACCAGATCGTTTGCCCGGATAAGATTAAACGCTTTTTCCATTTCATGTCCCTTCATGACACCCTGGTGCATCAATTCTCCGCGCTCCAGTTTTTTAACAAGGGCATTGTCAATGACATCTCCCATTGGGCCAACATCTGAAAAGTCGACCATGGTGGCAAGGAATGTCGCGGTATTGACAGGGAAATACTGTTTGCCTGTTTTTTTGGAAATAATGGAAAGAGTGGTTGCAAGCAGGGTGCCTCCGAGACAGTATCCTATGGCATTAACCTTTTTTGATTTAGTGATCGCCTGTGCGGCTTCAAAAGCTTTCAAGGTTCCCAATTCAACGTAATTGTCAAACGTAATATGGCCCATATCCGGAGTGGGGTTTTTCCAGGATATCATAAATGCAGTAAAGCCCTGATCGACCACGTACTTTGCAAATGAATTCTCAGGTCTCAGATCGAGAATGTAATATTTATTGATCCAGGGTGGCACAATCACCAGTGGTGTCTCATACACATTTTTGGTGCTGGGACTGTATTGAATCAATTGGATGAGTTCATTTTCATAGACCACGGAACCGGGAGTGACCGCAATATTACGGCCGGGTTCAAAAGCGCTCATATCGGTCTGGGTGATACTGCCCTTCTGAATATCATTCAGCAGATTTTTAAACCCATCAATCAGACTTTGTCCGTTGGTTTGCTGCGCCAGTTTGATGGCCTCAGGATTGGTAGCCACAAAATTCGAAGGGGAAAGCATATCGGTGTACTGCTTCGAAAAGAAATTCAGTTTTTTCTTGGTGCGTTCATCAATTTCAGACGTATCGATGATCTCATTCACGAGACTTGATACCAGTAAATAACTCTGTTTGACAAAATCAAAATAATAAGGTGCTTCATCCCACTCGGGAGCGCTGAAGCGCTTGTCACCTTTTTCAGGTGAAATAACAGGTTTGTACTCTCCGTTTTTGCCGGCTGAGCGTTCCGTAATCCGTTTCCACAATTCCTGTTGGCTGCCTAAAAATTTCTGATACAGCTTCTGGATTTTCTCCATTTCTTTGGGAGAGGCCATAAGCTTGGTCCCGAATTCAGAATACGCATGCGTGATGTCTCTGCTATCGTGATGATAACCAGTTCGGTTTTCTAAATAATTCTGGATTATTTTCTGCGTTGCTTTCGTGATGCCTTCGGTAAGTTCCTGAAGGTTGATCGGAGGGTTGTTTTCCATAAGAATTTTTTAACCGGACTAGCCGGGCATAAACAGAAAACATTGCTGACAAGTCTTATTTACTTGTCAGCAATGTCAAAATAGCATACTCGTAAAATCCGACAACTTAGTTCTTCGTATCGGCCTTTTTCCACCAGTCGGAAGCCCATTCGGTGAATTTATTAAGTCCCTTACTTTGGATTTTGAAAAGCGATTCCAGTTGTGCATTGATGTTTTCTCCGAATTTCGTATTGAAATTTACGGCCAGATTGGTGTGCTTGTTGTAGAAATCAAGAATCTCTTTTGTGTTATCAATGGTTAATTGACGGGAAGCTTCAAAATTTTCGTGAATCAGATTCAAAACTTTTTCAGGGTTTTCAGTGTTCGATTCCTTAATGGCATCCACCAGTTTGGTGTTGAAATCAACATTCAATTCCATTTGTCTCGTGTAGGCATTAATGATACTGTCCAAAGCGTCTTCAGCAAGTTCAACCGATTTGCCGAATGTGCTTTTAAGGGTATCGGTAACAGAATCTTCCATTTCCTGTTGGTTGAATTTTTCCTTGATGGAATCAACCATCTTTTTATTTGTGTCCAGTGCATCACCGATAAATTTGGTGTTGGACTCAATAATCTCACGGATGGTCTCCTTTGACTTTTCCGCAGTGCCTTTGATATTGTTTTTTATCTTTTCGGCCTTTTCGTTCAATACTGTTTTCATGTTACGTTTTTTTTATTTTTTACCTGTTTAGTTTTTCAGTTTTCAATGGTTTGCTTAACAACAGAAGTTTTACGTTCAGCCGCAGATCCGTTTTTCTTGTAATCTGCTGCGTTGTTTTGTTTGCCCGCTTTAGTTGAATTCCTATTTTCAAACATTTCAGACCAAACCGAAATGCTGTTCTCCACTCCTGTAGTAACCAGCTTATTTACCAACTCAAACTGCTTCGTCTGAACCTCAATCATTTTGGAAGTTGTGTCCTGTACCAGCTCCAGTGTAGTAGTAAAATTCTTCCTGAAGAGGTCGTTGAAATTTTCTGTTGTCATTTTTTTAGTTTTTAATTGAGCACAAATGTAAGTCAATTTGGGTTATGAACAGGCCTTGTTTGTATCTTTTTTCATTAGAATTATAAAAAATCGATTTTTATTTTATTACCTGCAAATATACGGGCTGATTTCGCCTTTTCGAATGATGCTGATCACTCCCGGGAATGACACTGATCACACTGCAAAGTAAGGCCAACAGAAGAAGGCAGGGGTTTCCTTTGTGTTAAGTTTACTTTAACAGTTTTGCAAGACGCAGATCCAGAGAATCGGCCCTCAATCCTTTGGCAACTATAACACCCTCTTTGTCAATCAAATAGGTATAGGGAATGCTGCTGATAGAGTAGAGCTTTACGGCCTTCGATTGCCATTCCCCCAGGTCACTGACATGGCTCCAGTCCAATTTATCTGCAGAAATGGCCGCTTCCCATTTGTCCTTATCCTTATCCAGGGAAACGCCAAGTATCTCCAAACCCTTACTATGGTATTTTTTATACAATTTGACCATATTCGGGCTTTCCTCCCGGCAGGGATGACACCAGGAAGCCCAGAAATCCAGGAGTAGAACTTTACCCTTAAAAGAAGAGGGTCCCGTTCGTTTGCCATCCGGACTTTCGAACAGAAATTCAGGTGCAGGAGCGCCTATAACTGTTTTGTACATGCTTTCAACGTTTTCATGAAAAAGTTTCGTTTGCAGGGCGCCCGGATGTTTTTTTTCAAAGGCCTGGTCAACCTGCCGGTAAAGGCTCAGGTACCCGTCGTTGCTTAATTCAGGGCTAAGCTGCTGCAAAGCCACCACGGCAACTAAGGAAGCTGCGTTTTGTGAAACGATCCCGATCAGGTAATTATTCAAAGCTTTTGCCTGCGCACGATAAGCCATTTCAGCCTCATCGGCAAGATGCTGGATTTTACCTTTGTCATTTTTGTTTAGATTTGCAAGAGCCTGGTAATAACGCGTAACCGAATCTCTTTTCTGATAACTCGTTCGGATACTGTTGTTTACTTTTACAAAAAGCCTGGAATCCTCAGAGCCCTCAACAGTAAATAAGTTTCCCAGGTTCCTTGCATCTCCTCCAACGACCACTTTCTGAGCCGAATCCAATACCAGGACGGCGAAATTCGCGTCTGAAATCCGCAACCTGTAAAAACCAAAGGAAGGGGTGTAGTTTTCAAACGAAAATTCCCCGTTTGCGTTCACGTTGGCGGTATCGACCACACGTACTCCCTGAGGACCCATTTCTTCAAGGTACAGTTGTTCCCCATTCGAAAAATCAAGTTTCCCCTTCAGCTCAAAACCGTTTTTGTTCTGAGTCTGATGCTTCTTTCCCGCACAGGAAGCCAAAACCAGAATAACGATTAAAGCTGAAAAAAATCTTAACGTTCTTGTTGTCATTTCAGTGATTCATTAATTCCATTTCCTCCAAATCGCTAATCGCTTCCCAACGCTTTCCTCATAAGTTCACTGGCCACCTTCGGATCTGCTTTCCCCCCCGACAACTTCATCAACTCTGCCATAAAAAGTCCGATCAGACCGACTTTCCCCCCTTTGTATTCCGCAACTTTTTCAGGATATCTCGCGATCGCTTTTTTTACAAGCTCTGCCAATGCATCTTCGCCGCTTTCCTGCAACAGATTGTGTTCTTCAGCAAGCTGAAGGGGATTTTTACCGCTTTCTTTCAACAAAAGAGGAAACAGACTTTGGGTGGCAACTGTGTTGCTGATTTTCCCGGTATCTACCAGATCGATCAGTCGGGAAAGACGTTCAGGAGAAATCTGAAATTCAGTAATTTCCTTTGCACTTTCATTTAGATACGACTTAACGGCTCCCATCATCCAGTTGGCGGCGGCTTTGTAATTCCTGCAATGCCTGATGAGTTCTTCAAAATAAAGGGCAAAACTTTTTATTTCTGTAAGAACAGCTGCATCGTATGCCGACAGATTTAGTGATTGTGTGTACTTGTCAAAAAGTTCCCCCGGAAGAGCCGGCAAGCCCGCCTTAATTTCAGAAATGTATTTTTCAGAAATGACTACCGGCTGAAGATCGGGCTCGGGAAAATACCGGTAATCGTTTGCAGCCTCTTTACTTCTCATGGAAAAGGTTGTTCCGGCCACTGCATCGAAACTCCTGGTATCCTGCGCAACCACTTCCCCCTTTTCGATCGCGTCTACCTGACGCTTTATTTCGTATTCGATGGCACGCTGCACATTGCGCATGGAGTTCATGTTCTTCACCTCAACCTTGCGCCCAAACTGACTGGCGCCCTTGAGCATAACCGAAATATTCGCATCGCAGCGAAGACTTCCCTCTTCCATGTTCCCATCACAGATATCCAGATACCGGACAAGCTTGCGCACCTCGCTGAGATAATTGTACGCCTCTTCGCCCGATTTCAGTTCGGGCTCAGAAACAATTTCAAGCAAAGGAACTCCTGCCCGGTTAAGGTCAATCAGCGTATCGTAGGGGTCAATATCGTGCATACTCTTCCCGGCATCCTCTTCCATATGGATCCGTGTGAGCTGAACAACCTTAAAACTACCGTCCGCATTTTTTATCCGAATACTTCCTCCTGTGCAAATGGGCGTTTTATCCTGAGTGATCTGGTAGCCCTTAGGCAAATCGGCGTAAAAATAATTTTTACGCGCGTACTGATTGGTCTCCCGTATATTCGAATGAGTTGCAAGGCCAAGCCGGACGGCAAATTCAATTACTTTTTTATTGGTTCTGGGAAGCGTTCCCGGGTGGCCCAGAGAAATAGCGCTGACATTGGTATTGGGCAAACTGCCGTACTCGGTAGAATCCGCAGAGTACGCTTTGCTTTGGGTAAGCAATTGAATATGCACTTCAAGCCCTATTACCGCCTCGTACCTGTCGTAAGCACTCATTTGAATGACCGATTTTAAGACCGGGATTTTAAGACCGGCAAGATACGAATTTCGCATCGTTTTAAGAGAAGGCGCTAAGGTAATTTCAAAAAAACCTTCCAATATTTTTCACGGTTCATATCGCTCCAGTGAATCAGATAGTAACGGTATTGATAAGTCTGCAGCAGGCTAAGAAAAATAGCCAAAACCAACACCGATCGATACGTTCTGCTGATAAACTTGTTTTTTACAGAAGCCAGTCCCAGCGACAGAAGGATGGCAAACAATGAATAGTACTCAACATAGGCCCTCAGACCGAAACTCCCTCCATAATACCAGCACCACCAGGACGAAAGCACATAGGTCAGCAATCCGAAAAATAACAGGAACGAAAAAAAACGAAAACGGCTTTCCCTGAACAAAAAGAAAAGTCCGACAAAAGAAAGAAGAATCAACGGCGTGTAAACAAAAAGTCCTTTTTTATAACTGAAAAGAATATTTAAAACCTGAGGGTGACTCCAGTCAAAGGTCTCCAGCCGGTATGCATCAACAAAAAAAGCTCCGGCTTCTGCCTTATACAAAAACAATTGAATGGAAAATACGAGCAGGGGAATTAAAATCAACAGCAGCAGTTGAAAAGGATAACTGAAAATACGTCGAACAGAACTTTTGAAAGAGCCGTAATCACCTGCAACAAAAGGAAGCGCAAACAATATCAGGCCGTTTACCGGCCTGATGAGCAACAGGAGTCCGTAGAAAAAAGCGCCGTAATAAAGTGCGCTGAATCTCCCTTCCAGGCTATATCGGAGAAATTGATAAATAAACAGCGTAATGCAAAAAAAAGAATACACATGAGACATCGCCGGTTCATTGACCGCATAATAAAAAAGGTTGGTTCCAAATGTAAAACAGAGCAGAACAAATGCAATGCCCGAAAGATTCCTGTTATACAGAAGAAGCATGCGCTGCAAAAAAACCAAACCCATGCACAGATAAAAAACAGCAGCAAGGTTCACCGCTATCTGATACATTTTTGAATACCCGTCTGCCGGCAAACCGCTCAGCAGGCTTACAGCATGTGCAGTCAGAAAAAACGGGAGAAGAACCACTGCCGTACCGCAGAAATACTTATCAAACACATGTCCCTTCCCATCGCTTGCTCTGTAATCGTAACGGGTTTCTTTACTGGCATAGGTATTTTCTATGTTATCGAAAAAACCCAGATTCAGATCATGGTAAATAAAAACAGCGGGAAGGTAGGCGTAATAGCCTTTTCCGTCGCTTCCGATAATCTGCCGCCAGTGCGTTCCGCCCCAGTTCATGTTGGAAGCACAACCAATAAGGATGCAAAAAATCACAACCGATGTATACCTGAACAGGTACCTGTTTAAGAATTGAATCAAAGCCCCTAATTTGCCTGCAATTTAAAAAGAATACTATCTTTGTCTTCCTTTTAATTTAACAAAATCGAGCATGAGTGTTTTAGCAAAAATCAGAAATCGCGCAGGTCTGCTGGTAACCATTATCGGTGTGGCTTTATTGATATTTATCTTACAGGCAGCCCTCGAGTCGGGTAAATTTTTTGCCAGTAATGACCGCAACGTAGGCGAAATTGCCGGAAAACCAATTTCCATTGACGAGTTTGATGCCCGGGTGAAAATGGGTCTTGAGAACATTAAGCGCCAGACCCAGCAATCGACCGTAGATCCCGGAACCGAAGACATGGTGGTCAACCAGACCTGGAGCCAGATGGTCAACGAATTTGTTTACTCCAAAGAATATGAAAAACTGGGATTAAGCGTTTCTGAAGATGAATTGTACGACCTGATGATTGTTCATCCCCACCAGTATGTAATTCAGCAGTTTACCGATCGCGAAACAGGCCGGATAAACAAAGACTACATGGATCCCCAGACCGGTCAGCTCGATACACGCAAACTGAAAGCGCTCGTTGAGGCAATGAATGAGCAGCAGGAAGCAAGCTGGCACGAAATAGAAAAAGCGGTAAGCCAATCCCGTATCGCAAGCAAATACAACGAACTGGTAAAAAAAGGCCTCTACATCACCTCACTTGAGGCCAAACAGGATTTCGTTGCCCAGAACAAACAGTGCAGTGTACGCTACGTTGAAAAAAAATACAGTTCAATCCCCGACAGCACGGTAAAGCTTACAGACGCTGATATTTCAGCCTATTACAACGAACACCAGAATGATTACAAACAGGATGAAGAAACCCGAAAGGTCGACTACATCAGCTACGATGTTTTTCCTGCCGAGGAGGATATTGCTGCGATTAAATCAGATATGACAAAAATAGCGGGTGAACTGAAAGACAGAAGCCGTTCAGAAGACTCTGCCTATGTTATCGCCGAATCTGATTCCCGTACTTTTGACATGAGTCTGCACAAAAAAGGAAGTTTGTCGCCTGAAATTGATTCTCTGATGTTTGGCGAAAAAGAAGGGTTTGTTTACGGACCTTACAAGGAAAACAACAGCTACAAAGTTGCCAAATTGATGGATGTTAAAATGCTTGCCGATTCGGTAAAGGCCCGTCATGCCCTGATCGCTTTCAAGGGGGCCATGAGAGCTGCGCCGACCATTACCCGGACCAGGGCGCAAGCCAAGGCCAAAGCCGACAGCCTGTTTAAACTGATCAATGAAAAGAAAATCAAGTTCGAGGATGCCAATGCGGTTTCTGATGACGCCGCTTCCAAAGTAAAGACAGGGGACATGGGTTGGTTCAACGAAAGCGCTTCCCTTGCTGTGCCTTTCAAAGACGGGGCGCTTGCGGCCAAAAAGGGCGAATTCATTTTGGTTGAATCTGATTTTGGTTACCACATCATTGAAGTGACCGACCGCAGCAAAGGAGAAAGCAAATACGTACAGGTGGCTGTTATTGACCGCAAAATTGAAGCTTCTACAAAAACAGTCCAGGGCTATTACAGCAAGGCAGGCGAATTTGCGGGGAAATGCAAAACAGCAGAAGATTTTCAAAAAGCTGTTGAACAGCAAAAACTGAGTAAGCGGGTGGCTGACAATGTAAAGGAAGGAGACAAAAACATTCCCGGGATCGAATCTCCGAAAGAGCTGGTCAAATGGATGTACAACGAAAAAACAAAAAAAGGAAGCGTTTCGGATGTGTTTGAGCTGGGCAACAAATTCATCGTGGCGGTACTCACAGAAATCCGCCCCAAAGGAATTTTACCTCTTGAACTGGTAAGGGATCAGGTTGAACCCAAAGCCCGGGAAAAGAAAAAGGCAGAGCTCTTTACCGAAGAATTCAACAAAAATTTATCGGGCAGCAACCTTGACGCGCTTGCTCAGAAAATGAATCTGCAAATAGAAAAAATGGACAACCTTTCTTTCAACACTTATTCGCTTCCGGGTTCAGGAAGAGAAGACAACTTCATAGGTACTGCAATGACCATGAAAGCAGGTTCAGTTTCAAAACCCATTGCCGGACGGGGCGGAGTTTTTGTTCTCACAGTTGACAATGTAAAGGAAGCTCCCGAAGCCAAAGATATACGCAACATTCAGGCTCAATCAGCCAGCACGCTGCAGAGCCGGGTCGATTACGAAGTTTTTGACGCGCTCAAGGACAACGCCAATATTGTAGATAAGAAAGCCAAGTACTATTAAAAAGACTGCGCTCATAATCCTGGACGGATGGGGCATAGGGGATGGTTCAAAGAGTGATGCCATTGCAAATTCCCGAACACCCTTTGTAGACTCCCTTTATAAAAATTACCCACACAGGACGCTGCTTACTTCCGGAGAAAATGTCGGATTGCCTGACGGGCAAATGGGCAATTCAGAAGTCGGCCACCTGAACATTGGTGCCGGACGCATCGTATATCAGGACTTTGCCAGAATCAACAAAGAAGTACGGGAAAAGACCATTGACAGGAATCCGGTTTTGCTCGACACCTTTTCCTACGCAAAAAAAAACAGTAAAGACCTTCATTTTATCGGCCTGTTGTCTGCAGGAGGAGTGCATTCCCACCAGGATCATTTGTTCAGGTTGTGCGAACTGGCAAAAGATGCCGGGCTTCAAAATGTTTTTATCCATGCTTTCATGGATGGCCGGGATACCGATCCCAAAAGCGGACTCTCCTCTGTTGAATCTCTTGAAACACATCTGAAAAAATCAACCGGCCAACTCGCATCCGTGATTGGCAGATATTATGCCATGGATCGCGATAAGCGATGGGAGCGCATCAAACGTGCATACGACTTGCTGGTCAAAGGAGAAGGAGAAAAAACCTCAACGGCTGCAGACGCCATACGCAAATCGTATTCAAGAAGTGTGACCGATGAATTTATGTTACCCATTTCTGTAGTGAACGAGGATGGAAAACCGTTGGCCACAATTAAAGAAGGAGACGCCGTTATTTGTTTTAATTTCAGAACCGACCGTTGCAGAGAAATTACAACCGCGTTGACGCAGACCGACTTACCTGATCAACAGATGAAAAAGAGGAGCCTGTATTACGTCACTATGACCAATTACGACGAGTCCTTCAGTAACGTGAACGTACTCTATGACAAGGAAAATCTTCACAATACCATAGGAGAAGTAATTTCAAAAGCCGGGTTAACTCAGATGCGAATCGCAGAAACAGAGAAATACCCGCACGTCACTTTTTTCTTTTCAGGCGGAAGAGAAAAGGAATTTGAAGGGGAAAAACGGATTATGATTCCTTCACCAAAAGTCGCTACTTATGATCTCCAACCCGAAATGAGCGCCCCGGGAGTTACGGATGCAATTGTAAAAGAGATACAGGAGCACAAACCCGATTTCATCTGCCTGAATTTTGCAAACGCAGACATGGTTGGACACACCGGCGTGTATCCTGCAATTGTAAAAGCTGTTGAGACAGTAGACAGCTGTCTGAAGCGGGTGGTCGAAACCGGATTGAAACACTCGTATTCTTTTATTATTATAGCTGACCACGGGAACGCCGACTGCGCAGTTAATCCGGACGGAAGCCCCAACACGGCCCATACCAAAAATCCGGTGCCCTGCTTTCTGATCGATAGCACCTACAAAAAAATTCAATCCGGCAAACTGGCCGACATCGCGCCAACGCTTTTGAAGATTATGGGACTCGCCGTACCTCCTGAAATGACTGGTAAATTTCTGGTCTGACAAATGCAATCCAAAAATCTGAACATAATCGGCGCCGGTCTTGTCGGCTCGCTCCTGTCTATTTATCTCGCAAAACGGGGGCACAAAGTCAACGTATTCGAACGCCGGCCTGATATACGAAAAAACCGCATATCGGCAGGCAAGTCCATTAACCTGGCTCTGTCCGACAGGGGATGGAAAGGATTGGAAGGAGTAGGAATTGCAGATGAAATAAAAAAGGTAGGCATTCCCATGAAGGGGCGACTGATACATACCCAGGATGGTAAAACGAATTTTCAAGCTTACGGAAAAGACGGACAGGCCATCTATTCTGTTTCCCGCGGAGGCTTGAATTGCGTTCTGATGGATCTGGCTGAAAAAAGCGGAGTAACTTTTCATTTCAATGAGAAATGCACAGGCATTGACCTTGCTGCAGGAAGTTCCCATTTTGAAAACACAGAAACCAAAAAGCAGACCACGGGACAGGCTGACCATACCTTTGGAACAGACGGAGCATTTTCAGCAGTCCGTCTGCAGATACAGCTCAGCACTGATCGCTTCGATTACAAACAATCTTACCTCGAATACGGGTACAAGGAACTCCGCATTCCTCCCGTTCCCCGCACTCTTCAAAATCCTTCCGGAGAATTTGCCCTTGAACAACATGCATTGCACATCTGGCCCAGGGGGAACTTTATGCTTATTGCCTTGCCCAATATGGACAAAAGTTTTACCTGCACCCTGTTTTTCCCTTTTGAAGGCAAGCCTTCCTTCACCGAATTGAATACCGAAGAAAAAATGCTTCATTTTTTTGAAGCGACCTTCCCGGATGCGGTCCGGCTTATGCCAACGCTCGCGAAGGATTATTTTTCAAATCCTTCTTCCTCCCTGGTAACTGTAAAATGTTTCCCCTGGAGCTATCAGGACAAATTTTTGCTGATGGGTGACGCTGCCCATGCCATTGTTCCATTTTACGGACAGGGTATGAACTGTGGCTTCGAAGATTGCGTAGTACTGAACCAACTGATGGACAAACATTCAGACGACATGAAATCCGTTTTTGCAGCATTCGAAACCACACGCAAACCCAACTCAGATGCCATCGCTGATCTGGCCGTAGCCAATTTTGTAGAAATGCGTGACCGCGTTTCAGATCCCAAATTCATCCTCCAGAAAAAAATCGAAACCCTTTTCTCCCAAAAGTATCCCGATAAATGGATTCCTTTATACAGCATGGTAACCTACAGCCCCCACATCCCCTACTCTATCGCTTTGAAGGAAGGCGAAAAGCAGGAAGCCATCATGCAAAAGATCCTGGCCCTTCCTGGCATAGAACGCAACTGGGACAGTGCCGAAGTCGAAGCGGAGATTCTGAAATATCTGAAATAAATTATTCACATTTAAGGTGCCAAATTGGCACCTTAAAATTTCAAATTCATTTTCCGCCTCCCGTTTTAAACCCTACCCGCTTCCGTTCATCAAACTTTTTCTGTGCCGCTTTTTCGTCCAACAAATTTTCTATTGCTTCATAAATCTGTGAAATTTGCACGTCATGGGTTCCAATTCGCTTTTTAATTGCCTGCAACTGCTTTTTAATGTCGCTATGACTTAAAAGTATTCGCCTTGTCTCAACAAACGCTCTCATTATGGCTAT
>JABDFU010000029.1 GCA_013286385.1 Bacteroidota bacterium | reverse complement strand
CCTACATCGGACTTGGTTATTACAACACAATCATTCCTCCGGTCATACAGCGAAACGTGCTGGAAAATCCGGGATGGTACACGGCGTATACGCCTTACCAGGCCGAGATTGCGCAGGGTCGGCTGGAGGCCCTGCTGAATTTTCAGACACTTGTTATTGACCTTTGCGGGCTGCCTATTGCCAACGCCTCTTTACTTGATGAAGCGACAGCTGCAGCTGAGGCTATGACAATGCTGCACAGCAGCCGTTCCAGGGAAGCCCAGAAAAGAGAAGCGCATGTGTTTTTTGTTTCAGATGACGTTTTCCCCCAGACACTCGATGTACTCAAAACCAGGGCGGTTCCGCTTGGCATTCAGATTGAAACGGGTAGCTGGAAAAATCTGCAGCTTAACGATAAGATATTTGGCCTGCTGATACAGTACCCCAATGTTCATGGAAGTGTGAATGATTATACTGAATTTGTAAAACGTGCCCATGCCAACGGAACGGCTGTTGCGGTCGCTACGGACTTAATGGCATTAACACTACTGAGTCCTCCCGGAGAGTGGGGAGCTGACGTAGTTGTTGGTAATTCTCAACGTTTCGGCGTTCCAATGGGTTGCGGTGGCCCTCACGCGGCATTTTTTGCATGCAAGGAAGAATACAAACGTCTCTTGCCGGGTCGTATCATTGGAGTTTCTGTTGATGCACAGGGAGGCTCTGCCCTTCGGATGGCTCTGCAGACTAGAGAACAGCATATCCGCAGAGACAAGGCCACATCCAATATTTGCACAGCACAGGCACTGCTGGCCATCATGGCCAGTATGTATGCCGTGTATCACGGTCCCGAAGGACTTAAGGGAATTGCTCAGCAAATTCATTGCGCTGCAGTCTGGCTGGAGGGGGAACTTAAAAAACTGGGTTGCACACCGGAGAATCAGGTTTTCTTTGATACGCTTAAGGTAAAACTTCCTTCAGGCATAAGTTCAAACAAGATTCAGGAACTTGCATGGAAAAACGAAATCAATTTCTGCATTATTTCAGAAAACACATTGACCATTGCCCTGGATGAAACAGTCGGCCCTGATGAACTTTCAGACCTTGTGGCTGTTTTTGAACAGGCGATGGGAAAATCCTCCACTGGCAAGGCTGCACCTGGCCAAGAGCAGAGTCAAATATATAGCCAGGCGCAGAGCCTCGCCAACCTCTATACTTCAGGTACTTCGGTCATTGATTCTTCTTTTGCAAAACGTACTTCTTCTTTCCTGACTCATCCGGTTTTTAATTCGTATCATTCAGAGAGCGAAATGATGCGCTACATTAAGCGCCTTGAAAACAAAGATCTTTCTCTTACCCATTCTATGATCGCGCTTGGTTCCTGTACCATGAAGCTGAATGCTGCGGCTGAACTGTATCCCATTTCCTGGCCTGAGTTTGCAAACATTCATCCTTTTGCACCGGAAGACCAGATTAAAGGGTATCGTCAGGTTGTAAAGGAGTTGGATAAAGACCTTTCTAAAATTACCGGATTTGCGGCCATGAGTTTTCAGCCCAATTCAGGGGCGCAAGGTGAATACGCAGGCTTAATGGTTATCCGCGCCTTTCATCAGTCCAGAGGGCAGGGTCACCGTACCATTGCGCTGATTCCCTCCTCTGCTCACGGAACCAATCCGGCAAGCGCCGCTATGGCCGGAATGCAGATTGTGGTTGTAAAATGCGATGAGTCAGGGAATATCGAAGTAAGCGATCTGAAAGCTAAGGCTGAATTGCACAAGGATAATTTATCTTGTTTAATGGTTACTTACCCTTCTACACATGGCGTTTACGAAGAAAGCATAAAGAAAATCACCAAAATAATACACGATAACGGCGGACAGGTGTATATGGACGGAGCCAATATGAATGCACAGGTTGGTTTAACCAGTCCCGGAAATATCGGTGCCGATGTATGCCATTTGAACCTGCATAAAACCTTCGCCATTCCGCATGGGGGGGGAGGACCCGGAATGGGACCTATAGGTGTGGCCAAACACCTGGTGCCTTTCCTGCCTTCGCATATTCTTGTAAAAACAGGTGGAGAGCAGGGAATTTCTGCAGTCTCTGCCGCACCCTGGGGAAGCGCCCTGATTCTTTTGATTTCGTATGGCTACATAAAAATGCTTGGAAGAGAAGGTGTGCGTCAGGCAACCGAAACGGCCATCCTCAATGCCAATTACATGAAAGAGGTATTAAAGGACCATTATCCTATATTGTACGTAGGGAAGAACGGCCGGGTTGCACATGAGATGATTCTGAATTGTGCTGATTTCAAGCGTGTTGCAGGAGTTGAGGTGGGTGATATTGCCAAGCGTCTGATGGATTTCGGATTTCATGCGCCAACGGTTTCCTTTCCGGTCCACGATACCCTTATGGTTGAGCCCACAGAGAGCGAATCCATGGCGGAACTCGACCGTTTCTGTGAAGCCATGATCTGTATTCGTAAGGAAATACAGGAAATAGCAGAGGGTAAATCAGATTCAAGGGATAATACCCTTAAAAATGCTCCTCATACGGCTAAATCTGTTCTTTCAGATGAGTGGAATCACGCATATTCCCGTGAAAAGGCTGTTTTTCCGCTAAAATGGGTGAAGGAGAACAAATTCTGGCCATCCGTGGCCCGGGTAGACAATGCTCTCGGAGACCGCAATCTTATTTGTTCCTGCCCCCCAATTGAACAGTACACCGAAGAATTAGTATAAATCTTTTTTTTTATAACTATTTTTTTTACCTTTGACAGCTAACAATTTTAAAATCAATAATAATAACTTAACACAATTTAATCATTCAAACCATGAAGAAAATTACATTTGGTGTTTTGCTGTTCACAAGCAGTCTGGCTTTTGCCCAGCTTACCTCCGTACCTGCAACGATAGGTTCTACAAATAACCTTAAAGGACTTCATCCAGTTGGTATAGGAGCAACAAAAACTCCCAGGACTCAGTCAACTTCTATGCACCAGATTTTTGACTTCCCTACAAACATTTACCAATACCAAACTACATTCGGGGTGTCATCTTCAAATTTTCAGGTATACCTGAATCCCGTATTTATGGATTCTTCGGTTGAGTCGACTTCTTCTGCAGGCAATACCTACATTCAGGATATGCGTGCAGGTGTGATGCTGGATCCTACTTCTGCCATTTGGGATACAACTAACTGGACAACTTCTCCGATCGATGCGTACATGCCTTATAACTTTGACACCCTCTTGGTTGTTGCCCGTTACCAAAGTGTCAACGTTGGGGTTAGTGATACACTGATGGTTGAAATCGAGTATGGTCCTCCATCTGATTTTGGTGGAATCTACACCATTGCAAGTCCTTCTGAATCCTGGGCTGTTCCGTTTGTAAACGATTCTAAATTGTACGGTAACGTTTCTAATTTGTTACCACATGCTGCTACGATGGTTAAAATAAAAAGAGTTCTTACTGTTAAGGATACGGCTGTTGTAACAGCTTTAAAGTACCCCGGATGTATTATTGTTCCGACTAATCTGGCTATTCCTGCCGGAAATATTGTCGCTGCTACCTGCACATTTGTCCCTGGTCAAAAATACAGCAAAGGCGATATCTGCTTCACTTATGAAGGTGGTTCGGGACAAAATCAGAACGGACTGGGTGTTGACTTATGGGGACAGTCTGCATCCCTGACTTCCTACAACAATTATTTCTACGACAGCACCAATTTGACCAATCCAGAACCACGCGGCTTGAATACCGGTTATTCGTACGGACCAACTGCGCGTTTTGGCCTTTATTCAGGAAGTGAAGCGTTCTACGATACCATGATGGCTCCTTCTTCAAATTTCGTATGGTGGATGGATTTTATCCTTACCTATAACCAAAGTACTGGTATCAAGGAAGTACAGGCAAGTGGTCTGAAAGTGAATCAGAACGTTCCGAATCCTTTCAGTGATATTACAACTGTAAATTATTCATTGCCTCAGACGGAAGCTGTAAACCTTGATGTTTATGACATCACCGGTAAAAAAGTTCAGACTGTTACTGAAGGCACGATGACTTCAGGTGCGCATACCATTCAGTTAAATTCGGCCAATCTGCAGGCTGGAGTTTATTTTTACACGCTTTCGGCGGGTGAAGATCGAATAACCAAGCGAATGGTTGTGCTTAAGTGATAAGCGCAGCCTGATTTTTATAAAAGAGACCGCCTCCTATAAGAGGCGGTTTTTTATTTTCGTAGCAGCTCCCAGACCATTTCAGTCTCAAATCCCCTGGAAATGGCATACTTAGGTCCGTGTTCCTTCAGCAGTTTCTTCAGGGTTTTGATGCAGTCTGTATATGGAATTTCTTTCATCCCTTGTTTTATACAATAGTCGCTGATCTTGCGTTTTTTCAACTCCAGTCTGATTTTGACCGGTCCCCATTTTTTTATTCTGAATTTGCCTCCGGCAAAAGCAATCGCGAACCGCTCTTCGTTCAGAAAATTTTCGGTAACGAGCCGGCTGATCAGTTCTTCGGCTGCTTCCGGGGCAAGTCCCCATTGGTAAAGCTTATAACGCACTTCCTGCTGACAGCGTTCCTGATACGCGCAATAGCTTTGCGCTTTCGCGTGGGCTTGCTCAGGATTCAGATTCATCTACCGGGTACGAAATCTTGATTTTAACTTGAAGTAAAGAGATTTTAGCTGCTCCCTGAAAATGAAAGCCAGCATAAGATAAGGAATGGCCATCAGGTAAAGGATTCCTGAATTGAGTCCCTTGGCGATGGTAGATCCGTTTTTCAGACTGGTTTCGGCATTGGCCTTGCACATGGCGCATTGGGTAAATGAGTCATGAGAAAGCAGCAGAAGAGTAGCCATTAAAAAAAATACAAGGAAGTTTTTTATGCGGACGGTTTTCATTTTTCAGTGGCTGTAGTAAGGAGAAATCATAAGATAGACTACCACCCCGGTTACTGTCACATACAGCCATATCGGGAAAGTCCATCGCACCAGTTTACGGTGCTGGGCAACCTGGTTGTTCAGCCCCCTGTAAAAGGACAGAAGAATCAGAGGTAGTACGGTTGCCGCCAGGATAATATGAGAAATGAGGATGAAAAGGTAGATTGGCCGGATAGGGTTGTTCTGCGGGAAGGCCGTTTCGGCGGCCAGGTAGTGGTAACATACATAAGAGATCAGGAAGGCAGAAGAAAAAAAGAACGCGGTAATGTTCAGGCGTTTGTGCAGAGTGATGTCTTTTCTTTTAATGGCCATGAATGAAAACAAAAGCAACACTGTGCAGGATGCGTTTAAAAGAGCATTGAGTTTGGGTAAACTGTATACGAACGCAGGTACATCTGAAGGCGCCGGAATAAGTTTGCGGTTCAAAACAAGTACCAGGACAAAAACGATGATCGAAATGGCAAATACCAGTCTGAAAACAGTGCGGTCATTCATTCTAAAAAAAGAATTAGTAAATAATTGGAAGCAAAGCTACTGATTATTAAAGCTATTGTCGCTGTCTATTTTAAGTTTATTTTAATTCTATAAACTATATCTTTGCCTACCAATTCGATTCATTATGTGTACTAAAGTCCTGATTTCCTTTGCCTGCTTTTTGATTTGTTTAGGGTCTTCAGCTCAGGCTCCCGTTTCAGGGGCAGCAACCGGCGGTGCCGGAGGAGGAAAATATAAAAATCTTAAAATCGGGCATATTTACGGAAAAATTTTTGATGCAAAAACCAAGGAAACCCTTCCTTATACTCCCGTTGTGGTTTTGAAGAAGGACAGTGTTGTCGGGGGCTGCATTACAAAGGACAACGGAGAATTCAGCATTGAAAACCTTCCGTTCGGCAAGTTTACAGTAAAAATTTCGGCATTGGGATATGATGTGTATACGCAGGAGGTTACCCTTACTCCCCAGAATGACGAGATGGATATGGGAAATATAAAAATCGGCATCAATCCCAAGGTGATGAAGGAAGTTGATATTTCTGCCGACAAAAGCGCGAGTATGATGACCATAGACCGCAAGGTATTCAATGTAGGGGCCGACCTCACGACCCGCGGAGGGACAGCCGAAGATGCGATGAAAAATATTCCCTCGGTAACAGTTGATGCCAGCGGAAATGCCCAGTTGCGTCAGCAGGCTGCCACCATTTACATTGACGGAAGACCCACAACACTTACCCTCGACCAGATTCCCGCCGACCAGATCGATCGCATTGAAGTGATTACCAATCCCTCCGCTAAATTCGAAGCCAGTGCAACGGGTGGGATTCTGAATATTGTAATGAAAGAAAACAACAAGCCCGGTTACAACGGAATTGTTACAGGCGGTGTAGGAACCAATGGGAGGTACAACGGCACCGTCATATTAAATTACAAGCAAAAGCCTTTTGGAATTTCTCTGAATTACAATGTCAACTCTTCAGATAACCCCATCACGGGGGTTTATACCGAACGCTATACCTATACGGATTGGCAAAAGACAGGTGAATTTTACACCCAGGATAATCCGACCTATAACAGAACCTTTCAACGGGGTTCGCTGGCCCTTGATTATTACCTGAACAACCGTAATACCCTTACGCTGTCTGAAGAAGTTGTGGCGGGTAATTTCAATACTCCCGACAACCAGCTGTTTTATACAAAAAGCCTGATAGCCGATACGGTTTCAAATTCGGGAAACAGAAGTGATCCTTCTCAGGCGCATTTCAGAAACTATGCCACAAAACTTCACTACCGTAAAACCTTTCCCAAAAAGGGCGAAGAACTAACCGCGGATGCCAACTTCAGCTACAATGTAGTGGGTAACTCTGCTTTTTCGCTTACCGAAACTTACAACGGGGACGGTTATACCTCGGGCTCTGTTCCCCTTCCTTATACATTGGAGTCTCCTCAATACCAGAGTCAATCAGGAACCAGCATAAGTGAGATTTATACTGAACAACTGGATTATACAAATCCCCTGAACGACAGTACCAAGTTCGAAGCGGGCTTTCGTTCGAATTACAAACCCAGCAGTCAGAGTCTTAACGTTTACGATAATTACAACAATGCTGTTTACGATGGGATCAATCCGATTACATCGATGCCCATCTATACCTATTATTACCCTATTTCCCAGCAGGTTCTTGATCCCTATTTTTCGAGTTATTATTCGATTCAGGATCTGGTCAATGCGGCCTACGCAAATTATACGTCGCGGTATAAAGGCTGGAATTACGCACTGGGACTTCGGTTCGAGGATTCGTATTACAAAAGTACACTCACCAATAAAGACTCTTCTTTTACCTACAACTATCCCAGCGGATTTAACAATCTGCTGAATTCACTTTTCCCCAGTGTTTTTCTGACGCGGAAACTAAATTCTTCGACCGAGTTTCAACTCAATTTCTCCAGGAAGATTAACCGTCCTAATTTCAGGCAGTTGATGCCCTTTATTCAGGCCAGTGATGCGAAGGACTATAGCATCGGCAATCCCGACCTGACGCCTGAATTTATCAACATGGGCGAACTCAACCTGAACAAAACGTTTGAAAAAGGAAATTTTTTCTTCACGATTTTCGGCCGTAATTCTGAAAATACACTCACCACATGGACAGAGCCTCTGGTACAGAGTCCCGGAGGCGCCAACACCGGTATTCTGGAAACGACCACGATTAACGGAACCTACAGCAACACGCTGGGAATGGACAATACCTTAAAGTATACTATTTTTAAGGGTTTTGAAGCCACTTTCAACATGAACCTGTTTTATACCAAAACTTCGGCTACCGGACCTCTGCTGCTCTCTAATCCTCCCGGCACTTATAGCTCAAAGGATACAACAAGTACCAACCAGGGCTTTTACGGCATTGCCAAAATCTTGCTGGTGGAACGCCTTCCTGGAAATTTTGCCATTCAGCTTTCGGGCAGCTATGAATCTCCCAAGCCTATTCCGCAAGGGTATGCGCTGCCCATTTATTTTGCAGATTGCGGAGTAAGCAAAGAGATTAAGAAATTCATTACCATCACCGGCAGCGTCAGCGATATTTTCAATACGAAGATCAGGGGGACTTATGTCAGCAATATTTTTCCGGGAACGTATGATTTCAACGACCTGTTCAACGAGAACGGACAATCGGTACTGAACAACAGTGCGCTGCCGAAAAACACGGCAGCGGGTAGCGGAAACGGATATGCCCAGTTTCAGGTTCAGCGCAGGGAGACGGCTTATGTTAAACTGACGGTGAGTATAAAATTCGGGAAGGCCGATGCTACGCTTTTCAAGCGCAAGAAAGCTGCCCAGAACGGCGAAGATCAGGACGCTTCGCCGTTCTGACGACGGGCCTAATTTGAATTGGAACCCGTTACGTCTACCTTGAAATTATCGATTGTTATTGGTTCGTTTCCTGAATTCCAAATGTATACTTTCAATTTAACATTTTCGTTTCTTGGAATTTTTTCATAGATGGTTTGATGGAGCGCCACCGGGTTCCATGTGTCAGCTTCTTTTATAAATTCGTGCACATTTACGGAAAGGTAAGCGAGTTTTACGTCTCCTTTTTCGATAGAAATGACACAGGTGGCCTTAGCGTTTTTGGAAGCTTTTATCTGTACAGATGAAAATACTGAAAAGAAATCAAATTTGCTTGAGTTTAACAAGGTGTCCAAGTCCAGTACCAGGGTAGAGGAAAAGGCTCCCGGACTTATGATATGCGAATAGGGAAAGGACCAATGTGGACTATTTTTATCCAGTTTATTCGTGGCAGAAAACAAGGTCGTTAGTTGTGAGGGAAGAGCCTTCTTTTTTCCGAAGAGCGAAAATGCATTCCTGTATGGGTAATCTGAAGAGTCTGCCCGGACACTGTGATTGGTTGAATTCACTCCCGTTAATGCCCAGGATATTTCAAATTGTTCGTTTACCACTTTGGGATTGGAGCACTGAAAAAGTATTCTTTTAACCAAAGGTTCTGTGAATTTGCTTTCGGGATGCAAGATCAGGGGGTTAACCCAGATTCCGTCTTTCGCATTCTTGGGTACAATCCGGAATGTGAAAACTTCCTGGTCTGCCAGTTGATAAGAAACGCTGAATTCCTCGTCTTTGTAAAGAAAACTCTTGATTTTACCTAAACTATTTTCAGAAAATGACACTTTAGCGCGAAGAACGCCATCCTGTTCTTCAGGGACATTGATCCATTCGTCCCATTTTGCATTTACGGCGCCAATCTTTTTTTCATCCTGAAGAAGCCCGTCTTTGCTTTTTTCGAATAAAAGAAAATTGAGGTGTTTTTCCTTCAGCTGATACCTGTTCAGCAAACTGATAATCGTATTGGGTTCATCATTTAATAAATACCGGTCGTCTATACTTTCGATGTTTCCCTTATCGGTCACCGTACTGAGTTTACTCAATCCCCAAATCAGAAAATCAGGCGCGCGGTCAGATTTAAAGTGTTCTGCATTTTGCCTGTCAAGCCAGGAGGTATAAGAGGCATAGCTTTGCAGTACAGGACGCGGTTGCCAGTTTAAATTGTTGGCCGGTATATAGCTATAATCCCAGGGATAGATGTCAATTGTTTTCAGGCCTATCGTTCGCATGCTGTTTTCATCAAGTTTGTTTATTTTGATACTTTTTTCAGAAAGCGTACTACCTTCCTCCTGTAATTTTTTAGTATGAAAAACAAAATCTCTGAAGACGTTTATTGCAATACCATTTAGCTCCATTTCCTTGTAACCGACGGAGGAAGTCATATTGACATACAATAAACAAAGTAGAAGTGTGCCACTAATCAACGTAAGAAATTTACGCTTTTCAAAGAATACGAACAGGAACGAAAAAAAAAGCAACATAAAGTTCCAGAAACCTTTGACATGTCCGACGTCTTCCCGTGCCATGCCGTATTTCCAGGCAGCAAACAACGATCCTATAAATAAGAGATAATAGCGGTTTAATTGCCGGTCCCGGTGAATGAACAGCGGTAAGAGAAACAAAAGCAAACAACAGACTAACAGCCACCAGTTATTATCGGGGTAAAACGAAACTGCAGAGGAATTGTCCTGCATCAGTTGAAATTGTCCAAAAACAAATCGCGGAAAGCCCTGAAAGGTCTTATACAACAGCAACCAGATGGATAGCAACAGAAAAATCCAGGTGGAGAGTATCCCAAGCGCCTGACTTATTTTTCTGTCGGCAGAGAACTGAATGAGTATAAAAGAAAGTGTAAGGACCGAAGTCACAGCCCCTGCGAACGATTTCATGTAAATGGCGAGAGAACACAATAGCAGGGCAGGGAGTATCCAACCTTTGGCATTTGTTTTTAAATAGATGAGGTAGCAGGAGGCAACTGCTGCAAAGAGTATGTATTGTATAGTAAACAGCTCGCACAGAATTAAAACAATCAGAAAGGGCATAGCCAGGTTCGAAGAATTATTCAGGCCGTTTAGGTAAAAGATTGTGAAGGACAGAAACAGTTTAATCATACAAAAGAACAGAACGGCAACAAGCCAATTGTTACCCATGCAGAGGGGGTAAGTTAAAAAGGCCAAAGGCCCGTGAGGGAAAATAATGTCTTTGCCTAAAGCCATATGACCGCCGATCAGGTAGTTAAATACCCAGGGCAAGGGTCCGTCGATGCCGGGCTCATAATAATGATCAAATACAGTAAACGTAAGAATGCCGGCAAGGCCCGATAAGACTAAAAATTTAACGATCTCTTTTAATGAAAGAGCCTGTGTCATTGCCTGTTTTTGTTACAAAGATATTAATTAATCAGCCCTGGGACTTCCTTTTCAGGACCCCCCTTATCGCCTGTGCAGTCCAGGGATCATCGGGCCATGAGTGCCGGGGATAGCGTCTTCTGAGTTCAGTACGGACCTCCGGGTAGGTTTTCTCCCAGAAACTTCTCAGGTCCTGTGTTACCTGCACAGGTCTGCGTGCAGGTGAGAGCAGGTGAAGAATAACTTTGGTTCGGCCTCCATTGACGGCGGGTGTCTCTGCCAGTCCGAAAATTTCCTGCATACGAACCGGCATTTCCGGAGCGCTTCCGTCCATAAAATAATTCAGCCGTATCAGCGATCCACTGGGTACTTTCAGGGAGACAGGAGCTGATTTTTCAAGATGCTGACCAAGGGAGTAAGGCAGGAGGCTGCTGAGTGTGGTTGTTAAATCAATGCGTTTGAGTTCTTCACGCTTACTGAGGTTAATCAGAAACGGGCCCAGCCAGCTTTCAAGTGATGCGAGTAATTGTTCATCGCTGACATCGGGCCATTCTTCTTCTGTCCTCCATTTCCTCAGACTCAGGACCCGGCTCTGCCAGTTTGTGCACTCTTCAGACCAGTTGAGGGCCTTCGCTAAGCCTTCGGAGCGAATGGCTTCGCACAATAACCGTATACGATCTTTTTCGGGGATTCCTTTTAGGATCGTTTTCTCAATGCTGATATTTCCTATATGCATTTCGGAGTAGGCTTCGATCAGTCCTTTTTCTGCATTCCAGGAAATGACTTCTTTTAATTCGGCCAGGTGCATCAGGTCTTCGGGATCAATCGGGGCCGCCAGAAAAATCTGGCCTTCGTTTTTGCCGGGGTTGACCTGAGCTGCGCATATCCACTCTTTGTGAATCAAGGGATCACCTTCGGGAATTTTTGCTGACCGACCATTGGCCAGCCGGTAACGCGGGCTGTTTTTCTGTTCTTGTTTTGCAACGCGCTCAGGGTAGGCCGCTGCAAGCAAAATTCCCGCGTCTTCGTCATCCGGCATTTGGTTGTCGGCATCCATCCTGAATAATTTTCTCCAGGAAAGCGCCAGGCGCTCGATGCGTTCGAGTATGGTTCGTTCGGCTGAAACGTATTCTTTTTTTCTGAACTTCCGGAGGGCTTCGATCCGGAGTCCAAGATCGGCTCCGGCTGACCGTTGCAGGGGATCACGCTCTTCGAGCAGGGCTGCTATGTCGGTTGCAAGGGCGAGATTTTTTGCCCCGATCAGCATATGGGCGATCCGGGGGTGGGTAGGGAGAGTCAGCATTTCTTTTCCTTTTGCTGTAATCTTTCCCTTACTCAGCGCTCCCAATTGGCTGAGCAGTTCATTCGCCTGCTTCACTGAAGAAGCAGGCGGAGGATTGATCCAGCTCAGTTCGGCCGCATCCTGAATGCCCCACTGACTTAGTTCCAGCATCAGGCCCGAAAGGTCGGCGTCTGTAATTTCAGGATTACGACGCGGCAAGAGGTGCATCTGCAAGCCCTCGTTTCCCATGCGGTAGCATGTTCCCGGTGAGGTTCTGCCGGCCCGCCCTGCACGCTGTGCAGCGGAATCCTTTGTGACGTTAACGGTTTGAAGACGGGTGAGTCCGCTCTGCAAATCAAATTTAGGAATCCGGGCCCAGCCACTATCGATGACTAGTTGTACCCCTTCGATCGTTAAGGAGGTTTCGGCAATGGAAGTGGACAGAATTATTTTTCGTCGCCCATTGGGGTCGGGCAGTATTGCGGCTTGCTGCAGTTTCTGGGGAAGATCTCCGTAAAGCATATGGACTATGGCCTTTATGGACTGCTGTTCAAGCAGGCTGGCCGTGCGGTGAATTTCTCCGGCACCGGGTAAAAAGACCAGAATGTCCCCTTCTTTTTCCTGCAAGGCTTTTCGGATGGCATAGCTAAGGCTTTGTTCGAGCCGTTCATCCCTCGGACGGTCGAGGTATTCAATAGTAATCGGATAGGTTCTTCCTTCGCAGGTAAGTACAGGTGCATTGTTTAATGCTGAAGCAATTCCTTCTCCATCCAGCGTTGCAGACATGATAAGCAGCCGCAGATCCTTACGGATAATAGTTTGTGCCTGGTAACAGAGCGCCAAGGCCAGATCGGCATGCAGACTGCGTTCGTGGAATTCATCAAAAATAACCATCCCAACTTCTTCCAGTGCATTGTCCTGCTGAAGCATTCGGGTGAGTATACCTTCTGTTACCACTTCAATGCGTGTAGACTTGCTCACGCAGTTGTCGAACCGGATCCTGTAGCCGACGGTCTTTCCGATTTCTTCGCCGAGCAGGTAACTCATGCGAAGGGCTACCGAACGGGCTGCCAGCCTGCGGGGTTCGAGCAGGATGATTTTTTTTTGGTTCAGCCAGGGTTCGCTGAGCAGGGAAATGGGAAGTAGTGTTGATTTTCCCGCGCCCGGAGGAGCCTGAAGAATCAGGACGTTGCTTTGGGCCAGGATTTGCCGGATTTCGGGAATGCGAGTGGATATGGGTAGTTCAGGATTCAACGCAGGATTTAATTTTTCTGTGGATGAGGCAGATCGGGTTTACATTAGTTTGACAAAATATTTCTCAGCCATTTTCTCCAGCTGTTCCCTGCTGATGTTGTGTGTATTTTTTCCTCCGTGCCTGTTTTCGACGGTGATGACAAATACACGGTAATTATACGTTGAACTCAGCTTAAAATAAGGTTCGAGTTCCCATTCCAATGTAAATGTATTGTCGACCAGTATTTTTTCGCAGCCCTCTTCCATTTTTTCTTTGGTCCTTATTTCACATTGCTTATAGGCCAGGTGATTTTTTTTGAAATCGAAATTGTATTCCCCCGTAGTGGGATGCGTGAAATAACTGTCGATTGAAAGTACCGGATATTTTCCGTTCTCGCTCAGAATGTGTGCCAGGGTTGATTTCCCGCTACCCGGAAGTCCCCGGAGCAGAATCAATGAGCCGTATTCCATGATCTTCGATGCGGATTAATTTTGATTTGTACAGAGAACCGATTCCTTTTTTATAGGTCTTTTTGCTGAAGCCGAAGAGTTTGTAGATGTCTTCAGCCGAGCTTTTATCGCCCAGAGGAATGTATCCGTTATGCTGTTTCAGCTGCGTGAGAATTTCAGTGCTCAGATCATTTACTTTTTCATAGCCGGGCTTATGCAGAATAAGATCGATTTTTTTGTCTGCCCTTATTTTACGGATATACCCCTTTGTTTTGGTTCCTTTTTCGAGCGGCTGAAAAACCTCGTTGCGATAGAGAATTCCGGTATGGGTAGTGTTGACCATGGCCTTGTAGCCCAGTTCGGTCTCCTCAAAAATTACCAGTTCAACTTCCTGTCCTTCCTCAAATGCAGGCATGCTGCGATCGAGCAGCTTATCGGCTTTTGCGGTTGCAACAATACGGTTGGTTTCGGCGTCCAGGTAGATATAGACAAAATAGGTTTTGCCTACTTCGAGTTTTTGCTTCTGTTCTCTGAAAGGAACCAGCAGGTCTTTGGGCAAACCCCAGTCGAGAAATGCACCGACTGCATTCACGCCTACCACCTTAAGAAAGGCAAATTCCCCAACCGAAGCAAATGGTTTTTCAGTTGTGGCGATCAACCTGTCCTCCGAATCGAGGTAAATAAAAACCTCGATTTCGCTGCCCGGGCGAATGCCGTTTGGAACGTAACGTCTGGGCATAAGGATTTCCCCAAAGGGCGCGCCGTCCAGGTAGATGCCGAATTCGACTTCCTTGACTACGCGGAGGGTGTTGTATTTGCCGATTTGCATATTAGCAACAAATTTATACCATTTTGTTCAGATAAACGGCATGACAAAAAATGTATGTAATCTGCCAAATGAGAAATGCTTGGACGAGTAAGCAGGGTAGTTTATGCCGTCTCGAACAGGATGCCCATTTTTAAATCATTCTGAACATTGCCTGAATAACTATTGGACTGTAACCCAAAAGTGGTAAGCACGCTGACCTTTTACTGCGAATTAAAGATTGGGCATATCTTTTACCGGGTAGGCGATTTTGCTTAAGTAATTCGCTAATGGCTGGATCAAACGAATTTATCTCCCTTGCTCACTTTCACATCATTCACAAAGACCCGGATGTTCTGTTCGTCTTCTTTGCGGCAAACGAGCAGAATATTGTCTGATTCGACAACGATATAACCGTCCAGGCCGTGCAGCAGGACCAGTTTATTTTTAGGGACATTCACGATGCAGTTTTTTGAATCGTACAGCATTACGTTTTTGCCTACCACGGCATTTTTGTTTTCATCCTGAACGATGTGCTCGTAAAGAGAACTCCAGGTGCCCAGGTCTGACCATCCGAATTCGGAGACCCGTACAAACACATTGTTGGCTTTTTCCATTACGGCGTAATCAATGGAAATGTTTTTGCAGTCCGTATAGGCCTGGCTGATGAAGTCGTATTCGTCGTCGCTGTAGTATTTTCCTTTTCCTTCTGCAAAGGCGGCCGCCAGTTCTGGTGAATAGCTGGTAAAGGCTTCAATAATGTTTTTGACGCTCCAGATAAAAATGCCTGAATTCCAAAGGAAATCTCCGCTTTGCAGAAGGGATTTAGCCATTTCGAGATCGGGTTTCTCGGTGAAGGTTTTCACCTTTTTTATTGCCGGATCGGTTTCCTTTACGTCCGGTTCTCTGAACTGAATATAGCCGTAACCGGTATCGGGCCGGGTAGGGGTTATGCCGAGTGTCATCAGGCAATTTTCGGTTCCCGCTTTTTTATAGCAGGAGCGAAGGGCCGCAACAAATTCGTTTTCATTCAGAATCAGATGATCTGAAGGTGCAACAACAGTTATGGCCTCGGGATTTTTACTGGCAATTTTATAACTGGCGTAGGCGATGCAGGGAGCCGTATTTTTACGGGACGGTTCAAGAAGTATAGTCGACTGATCAAGGCCGCTGAGTTGTTCATTCACCAGGTCCCGGTAATCCGAATTGGTTACAATGAAAATATTTTCTTTGGGACAGAGTTGCAAAAAACGCGAATAGGTTTGCTGCAGTAGCGTTTTTCCTGTTCCCAGGACGTCCAGAAACTGTTTGGGATAAGTACTCCGGCTCATGGGCCAGAACCGGCTGCCGACTCCTCCAGCCATGATTACGCAATAGTGATTTTTCATAAAATCAATTCCTAAGCTTTTGGAGAGCTGATCTCAGGTTGCTGATTATCGAAGGAATATCTTCTGTTTTGCAGGTACCTGCAGATAATCTGTACCAGGTCGAATCTTCAGGTGAACCGAACGCATAAAACGGAACCAGTCCGACTTTTGCTTCGTCCAGCAGGTAGCTGGTTACATCCTTTGCTTTTGTAAGTACTTTGCCGCTTTCTGTTTTCTGGCCCTGCAGATTAAACTGAACGGTGAGATAAATAGCTGCCTGTGGCGCTATGGCATCCACCCTGAACCCTTCTTTTTTAAGCTCCTGAAATCCTTTGTAAAATCCTACCAGGCGGTCGCTAAGACGCTTGCGCATAGTTGTAAGGAATGCATCGTACTGACCGAGTTCGGCAAGGTAGTTGCCTGTAGCCACCTGCTCGGCTTTCGGGGCCCAGGCGCCCACATGGGTTAAAATGGATTTCATTTTATCGATGATCTTTTTGGGTCCCATGGCCCATCCGACACGCACCCCGGTGGCGGCAAGTGATTTGGATATCCCGTCGACGTAGACGGTGTATTTTTTCATTTCAGGACGAAGCGATACCGGATCGTAGTGTTTGATGTTTCCGTGTGTAAGTTCCCAGTAGATCTGATCATACATCAGGTAAAGGGGTTTTTGACCGGCCGATCTTCGTTGGTTTTCTGCAAGTATCAGATCGCATATTTCGGCAAGCGCTTCCTTTGTAAATACAGTTCCGGTCGGGTTCAGCGGTGAGCAAAGTGAAATCAGATTTGCTTTTTGAATGTATGGTTGTAGCTCAGCTGCCGAAGGCATAAAGTTGTTTTCGGGTTTTGTCTCAATCAGGATAGCCTTTGCGTCATTGAGGTAGGTATAGTGGTTGTTGTTCCAGGAGGGTACCGGAAAAATAACCGTGTCGCCCTGATCGACCAAGGCTCTGAACACCGTATAAATAATAGGACGCGCACCGCATGCTATGAGAATCTGGTCGGGCGCATAGTCGAGCCCTCCTCTTTTTTTCAGAAGATCAGATACCGCCTGACGAAGCTCAGGCATACCATCCGCGGCCGGATAATTTGTTTCGTCTGCATCGTAAGCCTCCAGAATGGCCTTTTTAAGTTCTGCCGGAATCGGAAATATTTTCGGATTAAAATCACCAATGGTCAGATTGTATACCTTTTCTCCGTTTTTAATTTTTTCATTTATCTCACCTGCGATCCTGATAATTTCTGATCCGATAATGTGATCTGCCAGTTTTGAAACCTTCAGCTCCTCCCTGTTTTTTATTTCGATTGTGTCCATGTGCTAATTTACTGATTTTACTTTATATACCTCGGTCAGGGGGTTGAATAAATACTCCTTTCGGGTATTTAATTCCCTGCAGAGGAATCGGGTTCTTCGTTTTTCCCCTTTTATAAAACAGCGGTTCTTTTGGGTTTTAAAAAGTGCTCCGGGATCCAGTTGCTCAAGAAAAAAAATATCGGGTTTGTTGTCGTTTCTCCGGATGTCGTGTTTTTTAAGTGTCCTGAGCAAATGAATGTCGGAGCAGCTTGAAGCAGCTGGATTTTGCATATAGCTGCTTAGCGCGTGCATGACATCTTCGGGAAAAATTTCTGAATTCATAAAGGGCCGCAGCAGCAGTCTGAATTCGAGCTTCCACTCCTGACCATGGGGTTTTACCTTGTGTTTGTGTTTATTCCAGTTGGTCAGATGAGCTATTTCGTGTACCAGGGTGATCAAAAAAGCGTAGGGGTTCATGTCCCGGTTGATGCTGATCTGATGGTTCAGGCCGCTTACCGGCGGCCGGTAATCCCCGTATTTGCTGGAGCGTTCCTTTTTTATTTTCAGCTTGAAATCCAGTTCAACGATCCATTGGGCGATAGGTTCAACGGCCCTTTCAGGGATGTATTTTTTGAGGATGGCTTTATTGCGATCGAGTTGGGACATTTCGAATTCGGGTTTTTACCGAAACAAATGGTAGACGAGGAAACTGGCGCCATAAGCCATTACCCCCATGTAGAGAAATTGGAAGATCGGCCATTTCCAGCTCTTGGTTTCCCGTTTGACTACAGCCAGCGTACTCATGCACTGCATGGCGAAGGCGAAAAAGATCATCAGGGAAAGGCCTGTGGCTTTTGAATAGACTGCATTTCCTGTCACGGGATCTTTTTCCTCCAGCATTTTTTCCCGTATCGATCGGGTGTTTTTGGTATCCCCCACACTGTAAATAGTGGCCATGGTGCCGACAAAAACTTCCCTTGCCGCGAAGGAGGTAATCAGCGCAATGCCAATTTTCCAGTCAAAGCCAAGGGGGGCAATGGCAGGTTCGATGGCCCTGCCCAGATTTCCGGCGTACGAATTTTTAAGTTTCTCAGAAGCATTCTGGGTAGCGGAAAATTTTGAAGAGGGGCCATGTGAACTCAATACCCAAAGTATAACCGAAATGGCAACGATAATTTTTCCCGCATCGAACAGAAACACTTTTACCTTTTCAAAAATGGTATAGGAAAGTGTCTTCCAGCGGGGAGAACGGTAGACCGGAAGTTCCATGATGAAATAGCTTTTTTCCTTGCTTTTGATCAGGTACTTCAGGACGAAGGCAGATGCAATAGCCGCGAAAAATCCGATGAGGTACATCAGGAGCAATACGATTCCGTTTATGTTAAAAAAATGCATTCGCTGCCCTACGGGGAAAATCAGACTGATCAGCAAGGTGTATACCGGCAGGCGGGCAGAGCAACTCATCAGGGGGGTAACCATAATGGTAATCAGCCGTTCCTTCCAGTTGCTGATGGTACGGGCACCCATAATGGCAGGTACAGCACAGGCGATTCCGCTTATAAGCGGAATCACTGAACGACCATTGAGCCCGAATTTGTGCATGATGCGATCCATGATAAAGCTGACCCGGGCCATGTATCCCGAGTCTTCAAGAATGCCTATAAACCCGAATAGCAGTGCAATCTGGGGAATAAAAACCAGTACCCCGCTAAGTCCTGCCAGCACTCCGTTAATCAGTAATTCAGTCAACTCACCTGAAGGCAGATACAGTCGTCCCCATTTTGAAAAGTCAATGAACAGTTCTTCGATCCACTTCATGGGAAAGGAGGCGAAGTAAAAAATTCCCTGAAAGATAAGCAAGAGGACGATCAAAAAACAGGCAAAACCCCAGATGCGATGTGTGAGAATTTTATCCAGTGCATGCGTCAGTGCATGGCGTTCGTTGTTATCTTCTTTGTGAACAATATTCTCTACCATTGCTGAAATGGCATTGTAGCGTTCTATGCTTGCTGCGGACGGACTTGCATCCGCGGAAATAAATTTTTTAGAGGAAGGTGCAATGGGCCGGGCCAGGATTTTTTTCAGTTCCACGATACCGGTATCCTTTCTCGCGCTGATGGGAATAACAGGAATTCCCAGGCGTTCTTCGAGGGTTTGAATTTTAAATTTCGAATTCAGCCGGGGAGCCTGATCGATCATATTGAGTGCAAGAACTACGGGTCTTTCGAGTTCTATGAGTTGGGTCACCAGGTAAAGACTGCGTTTGAGATTGGTCGCATCGGCCACTACGACAATAAGATCGGGGGAGTCGGGATTCGATTTGTTGGTCAGCAATTCACAGGTTACCTCTTCGTCAATGGATTTGGGTTGCAGGCTGTAGGTTCCGGGTAAATCAATGAGGTAAGCTGTAACGGTTGTTCCGGAAGGGCCGGGAAGTTTGGTACTACCGGTTTTCTTGTCCACGGTGACGCCCGGAAAATTACCGGTTTTCTGTTTGAGGCCTGTCAGTATGTTGAATAGCGTCGATTTTCCGCTGTTGGGGTTACCAACCAAAGCTATTTTCAGATCGCGATTCAAGTCAGGTTCGGGTCAGGGTAGCAGGTTAATGATAATAGTGGAGGCTTCTTTTTTCCGCAAACTTAGCAAATAACCCGATACTGAAACTGCGATCGGGTCACCTAAAGGGGCGACATGTTTCAGTGTCACGATTTCGCCCGGAGTACAGCCCATTTCCATAAGTTTAAGAGAGAGTTCCTCATCTGTAAATTCTACGATTATCGCCCTGTCACCGGTTTTCATATCCGACATGCTCATGGGCGAATCGGTCTGTTTGTTTATAAACGGGGGCAATCGCATTTTTTTGGAGTTGGGGTGTATTTAACCGGATGACTTTTGGGATTGCAGGAGCAGAAGAGAACAAGCAAGAGCCCTGCAAAAAAAAGAAAAGTATACCTTCGATTTGGCGCTGCCTTCATTACGTCCTGACCCACTCTAAATTAGCAAATTATTAGCTATTTTTGTCCGCGTATGGATTTTTTGTTTCAAATAGGGAAATACTTTATTCTTGTACGCAGGGTTTTCAGGAAACCTGAAAAATACAGTATTTACCTCAGGCAACTGTTGTTTGAAATAAATTCACTGGGACTGGGTTCTCTTTGGATCGTTGCGATTATTTCGGTGTTCATGGGAGCCGTTATCACTATACAATCGGCCTTTAATTTCACCAGCGCCTGGATACCTATTTATGCAGTCGGATTGGCGACCCGTCAGGGAATTATCCTGGAGTTTTCCCCAACCCTGATCAGTCTGATTCTGGCCGGGAAGGTTGGTTCGAATATCGCCTCCGAATTAGGTACGATGAGGGTTACCGAGCAAATCGATGCCCTGGAAGTCATGGGAATAAATCCTGCGGGATACCTGATCATGCCAAAGATTCTGGCCGCTATGCTCATCAATCCGTTTCTTATTGTCATCAGTATGTTTCTTGGAATTTTCGGAGGATGGTTTCTGGGCGTTATGACCGGGGTGGTGTCTTCTTACGAATATATTTATGGAATTCAGTACGAGTTCAGGCCTTATGCCGTTTATTATGCGCTGATCAAGACGGTGTTTTTTGCATTTATCATAACTTCTGTCTCTGCTTATTGCGGATATACGACCGAAGGCGGAGCGCTGGAGGTTGGGCGTTCGAGTACCCGCGCAGTGGTTTACAGCAGCATCGCCATTCTTATTTTTAATTTTCTGCTCACCCAATTGCTGATGGCATGATCGAAGTCAGGAAAATATCCAGATCGTTTTCGGGCCGCAAAGTACTGAACGATATTTCGCTCAGTTTTGAGCAGGGTAAATGCAATCTTATTATTGGGGAGAGTGGTTCGGGGAAAACAGTACTGGCCAAGTGCCTGGTGGGCTTGCTAAAAGTGGATTCGGGGGATGTGATGTACAACCAGCGTAATTTTACGACGATGAATTTTGAAGAAAAGAAGGCGATACGTCAGGATTTGGGTATGCTTTTTCAGGGGGGGGGCCTTGTTCGATTCGATGACGGTTGTGGAGAACATTATTTTTCCCCTGTCGATGTTTACCGAAAAATCAAGAGAGGAAAAACTCGAACGGGCTCATTTTTGTCTGGAGCGTGTAAATCTGCCGAATGCCGGAAACCTTTACCCTGACGAACTCAGCGGGGGAATGAAAAAGAGGGTGGCCATTGCAAGAGCCATTTCGGTTTCTCCCAAATACCTGATCTGCGATGAGCCCAATTCAGGCCTTGATCCGATTACCGCTATTGTGATCGACGAGTTGATAAAAGAGATTACCCATGAATACAATATCACCACCATCGTCATCACTCACGACATGAACTCTGTTTTAGAGATCGGTGACAACATCGCCTTTTTATACAAAGGCGAAATTCTGTGGACCGGCACGAAAGAAGAAATTCTGCACGCCGGGAAAGCCGAATTGGTAAATTTTGTTTACGCGACTAAGTTTCTCAGGGAGTTCAGGCGGAGGATCATTCAGTAGTCAGCCATCAGCGAATAGCGAACCTGCCTGCCGCAGGCAGGTTCGCTATTCGCTTCTTTTACATTGGTCTCAGCGCCCCGATTTTATTCTGCTCCTTAAAACCAACAAGCAGGGCCACGCAGCCTTTGATTGATTTATCGGTAAGCGGAACGCTGATTTCTACCGTAAGATCCTGTGAAGAACTTACATTGAAGTCCCAGGTGGTCGCATTGTTTTCACTGCTGTTGTAGACTTCATTGTTATCTTCGTCCAGAACCCTGAAGGTTACTTTTCCCAGGTTGGCATCCGAAGCAAGTGCCAGACGGTAGGTGAGACCGGTATAGCAGGTGATTTTAAAGTCAACCACTCCGCCTTCGGGAAGCGTGGAACTGTTCAGCTGCCCGTTGTGGGTAAAAGGGGCCAGCCGGCTTACATTCTTTTTTACCAAACTTTTGCATTGCGAAGAGGCTGTAAGCGAAAAGGCGCTTATCAGAACCAGCATGGAGAAAAATTTCTTTAAGTCTTGCATAGTTTTAGTTGTTTGGATTTACTGGGTAATTTTATTTCTGATCGTTCCTACTTTTTCAGCGAGCGCTTTTAATTGCTCAGGGCTTATGGCAATATGTCTGCTAACGCCAACTGTCGGAGCCTCTGTGCTGGAGGAGGTCGTTTTAGCCGGAGTTGTTTTTTTTACTTCCAGGACATCGAACAGAACTTTAATTTCTTTCAGGTCACTCGATACGCCTGTTAATTCTTTTTCTGATCCGAAGCTTTCAACGAGTCCGATCAGGTTGTTGAGGCAGTTTTTCTGTTCGGCAACACGTTGAATGATGGCTTCACTTTTTGTTTTTCCGGCAATTGTGGTGGCAATGTACAGGCCCTCTATCCATCCGCCGACGGCAACCAAAGCCGAGGCGGCAGGGCGTTCATTTTCCTTAAAATACGAATCTGCATCAAGACTGGCTTCGGCGATAATGGCCATCAAGGAGTCTCTGTTTTGCATATTGGCTTTTACGCGCTTGTAGGTGGCCTCCCCGAAAACATCATTAATCCCGAGGGCAGTGGCAAGGGTATTGGCGCATTTAAAATATTCAGAGGATTCCTGAGTTTGTTCGAAGATGTTCGCATAGATCAAATCTGTGCCGTATACACCAAGATTCAGGGCTTTGCTTTCGTTCGATCCGTATTTCGAAACATTTCCGGTAGGATTGAGAACGGCCAGATCAAATGTAGCGCCTGAACTTTTCATCAGCGCGGCGGCTTCGGCGGGGGAAGGCAGTGCATACAAAATCTGCTGGGCCTTTTGCATTTCTTTTGATTTGGCAGGAGCAGTGGTTGTCGTGTCTGTACCGGCTACTTCATTCTTTGTTGAATCCGATCCGCAGGAGCTGAAAACAGCAAGGGACAGAACAAGCAAACAAAAATTTCTAGTTAACATGTTTCTATAAAATTTAGAGTAACAAAAATCACAGTAACAAACCTACGTGATTTTTCACAATTATTACCTGTTCTTTACTTTTTTTATTAAAAAGGGTATCTGAATCAAACCCACGGCTATCAGACCAACAATGACAAAGGAAACCGAAGGGTCGAGATTACGGGTAAGCAGGGCTGAACAAATGACCAGGATGTTGTACAGATAAAGGGACAGGGCTGTCATCTTGTGGCTCAGCCCGATGTCCAGCAACCGGTGGTGAATATGATTGCGGTCAGCTGCGAAAGGCGATAGTCCGCGTATGCTCCGGTAGATAAAAATCCGGAGCGTGTCGATGAGGGGATAACACAAAACCGCCATCACAAAAATTGGCTTGGAGAGCACATTGATTGTTTCTGATAATTCGTTCAGGTTAAAATCAATTTCGGTGTCAGGCGCTTTGTATTCAATTACGCGTACAGCCAGAACGCAGATAATAAGTCCTATCGGAAGGGAGCCCGAATCGCCCATAAAAATTTTTGCAGGAGAAAAATTAAAAATCAGAAAACCGACCAGTGATCCGGCGAGGGCAAAGGCAAGCGCCGCCATGGCAGGTTCGCCCGCTACATAAAACCAGATGCCGAAAGCCAGGCTGCAAATGGTTCCGATGCCTGCAGCAAGACCGTCTACCCCATCGATCAGGTTAAAGGCATTCACCACTACGATATAGGTAAACAGGGAAAGAAAAATCTGTCCCCATTCGGGAATTTCGCGGATTCCGAAGAGACCGTGGAAGCCTGTAATTTTTATATCGGCCATCAGTACCAGCACAAGCCCTACCAGCACATGGGCTACCAGTTTTTTCATCGGGGCGGTACCGATAATATCGTCTTTAACACCGACAAAAAAGAGAATCAGAATGGTGGCTGTTATAAATTTAAAATCGCTGACAGCCCTCATCTGACGGTCCTGAATATGTATGAGGTCGAAGGGAAACCAAAGTGAAAAGGCAAAAAGCGTTGCCGCGAAAATGATAATGCCGCCGATAGTGGGGATCAGACGCTTGTGAATTTTACGTTCTTCCTTTGGTTCATCGAAGAGTCGTTTCAGTATGGCCACCCTAAGCAGAGCAGGGGTTGAAAGCAGAACCACAAAAAACGCAGTAGCAAATATGACCAGGTAAATCCACATAGGAATGAACAGCTAAAATACTAAAAATCAGCTCATCTGCTTGTTCAGGACTGAAAGTAAAATGTAAATCAGAATGATCAGGGGTATGGCACTAAAATGAAAAATGCAAAGAAGGGTCAGGCTGAGGCCAAGGAATACATAGCGAATCCTGTTATTGATCCAGCTAAAGTTTTTAAATTTCAACGCGAACAAAGGAAGTTCGGCAACCAGCAAATAACAGAGAACGGGTACAAGGGCGATCAGAAACCAGGGGTTAAGAATCGTATGGGTCAGCAAGGGAGGCTGGGTGTCAAAAAAGCTCATTTTCGAAAACAGTATCAGAGGGAAAGACGCAACCAGTAAGCTATTGGCGGGAGTCGGCAAACCGATAAATGAATCGGTTTGCCTGAGGTCGGTGTTGAATTTTGCAAGTCTCAGCGCTGAAAAGACGGGTATTAAAAGGGCGACATAAGCCAGGTGCATGGAGTCCTCCTGAAGCCCGGCAAAATCAGCATTGATCATCTGAAAGAGTATGCATCCGGGCAACAGCCCGAAACTAACCATATCTGCAAGGGAGTCGAGCTGTTTGCCGATTTCTGAATGTGCATTCAAAAGGCGGGCCACGAGTCCATCCAGGAAATCGAAGACAGCTGCCAGACTAATCAGCAAGGCCGGAACGACCTGCCATTGGCTGTTGTTCCTCATCGCAAAGACAATTCCCGCGCATCCGCACAGTAAATTCAGGCACGTGATGACATTGGGTATATTCCTTGTGATCCGCATTCCGCAAACTTAAGAATTAATCCCTATTTTTATTCTGTGGAATTCCTTTTTACCGGGCTTTGTTTTTTCTGCTGCCTTTACCTTATTTTTCGTTTTTCTTTTTTTCGATTGGAAGGTATTCCGGCATTCTGGATTTCAGGCGCATTTATTCTGAAAGTACTGGCCGGAATTTTCTTCTGGTACATTTATACCTATTATTATACGGTTCGCAGTGAAGCCGACATTTATAAATTTTTTGACGATGGCAAAATTTTGTATTCAGCACTGCGGGAGCATCCTGGCGATTTTGTCAGGATAATGATCGGCTTGGATTCGGATCCGCATTTTTATCAGCAGTATTTTTCCAGGATGCAGGTCTGGTCTCCGCGATTTGAAAACAGTTTCAATTTTGAAAACCGAAACATGGTAAGACTAAGCGCCTTGCTGAGAATTTTTTCGGCGGGATTTTATCAGGTTCAAAACGTGTGGATGAATCTGTTTTCGTTTTCGGGATTGGTAGCCTTGTACCGGAGTTTCGGTTCCTATACCAGGGAGAAGTCGAAACTTCTGTTTGCAGGAATTTTTCTTTGCCCCTCGGTGCTGTTCTGGGGGTCTGCGGTGATCAAGGAAAGTTTTATTTTGTTTGCCCTGGGCTTCAGTATCTATTTTCTGCATCAGCTGATTTCAAAAGAAAATCGCGATTCGGTTTTGAAGGCGGTGATTTTTCTGCTGTTTCTGGCTGCTTTTAAAGCTGCACTTGCTCTGTTTGTCGCGGCCGGATTTACGGCCTGGTACCTTAGTCTGAGAATACGGATTTGGTTTTCAGCGGTAAATTTTGTGCTGGTTTTTGCGCTTTTGTTTACGGCGGCCGTCATGTCGGCCCGCCTGGGATACTATGCTGTTTTTAAAACTCTTGCGGTGAAGCAGGAAAACCTGTTAAATATAGCTAAGGGCGGCGTTTATCTGAAGGACGACCATAAATTGATTTATATTGATTATACCCTCAAAGATCAGATCCTGGTTCCCGGCCGCGATTCTCTTTTCGGTTTACGCAAAGGATCCTCTTATTACTATATTGAATTGCCCCGGCGCAGCGACACTGTTTTTGTCAGCAACAGCACCGACACCTCTTTGTATCCGGTTTTTTCAAGGGCCCTCCCGGTGAGGCAGAGTATCCAAATCACCCGGCTTGATTCCAATCCTGCCAGCTTTATAAAAGCTGCACCCAAGGCTTTTTTCAATGCGCTTTTGCGACCCTTTCCCTGGGAGGCAAAAAATCTGATTTCCCTGCTTATGTCCTTGCAGAACCTCACACTGACGTTGCTGTTCATTCCTGCGATTTGGTATTCGAAAAAAAGCATTTTCAATACCCCCGCTTTTTGGTTTTGCCTGTTTACAATGGGGGCCTTTTACCTTCTGTTTGGCTGGATAACTCCTGTTTTAGGTGCCCTTATGCGTTACAAAACCAGTGTTTTTCCCTTGCTCATGATTGTTTTAATCCTTCTTTATGAAGGGCCTTTTCTACGAGATAATAAGCGTGACAATAAATCAGATCGGTGAACGTTAAAAGTCTGAAAATCAAAACATTTTCTTAACTTTAACGAAAGATGCGAACACTTAAAATTACGCTTACAGTGCTGGTTCTGTGTGAATTGTGCAGCTCCGTTTTTGCACAGACAACAGCTCCTTCACAGGTAACAACTCCTACTTACAGCAATGAATTTCTTCAGATCGGTGTGGGTGCGAGGGCCCTGGGTATGGGAAACGCAACCGTTGCATCGGTAAACGATGCGACTTCCACGTACTGGAATCCGGCCGGACTTCTTCAGATCAAAGATGATCTCGAAGTTTCTCTGATGCATGCCGAGTACTTTGCAGGAATAGCAAAGTATGACTACGGTAGTATTGCCAAGCGCATTGACACTTCCAGTGTTATCGGTTTAACAGTCATTCGTTTCGGGGTAGACGACATTCCCAATACCACCTTGTTAATAGATCCTACAGGTAATGTCAACTACAATAATATCACGACTTTTTCTTCCGCAGATTATGCCTTTTTGTTTTCCTATGCCCGTAAAATAAAAATTCCAGGGCTGCGTGTCGGCGGCAATGTGAAGGTGATACGCAGGGTGGTGGGCGATTTTGCAGGCGCATGGGGATTCGGACTCGATGCCTCCGCACAATATGACTACAAGCAGTGGAAATTCGGCGTTCTGCTCAGGGATGTAACTTCAACTTTTAATGCCTGGACCTATAACCTTGGCAGTAGTATGGAAAGCGTTTTTCAGTCTACCGGTAACCAAATACCCACAAATGGCGTAGAAGTAACGCTACCCAGTCTCGTTTTGGGTTTTGCCCGTGAGTTTAAAATTAAAAACGACTATTCGATTTTGGCTGAAGCAGACCTTAATACCACTTTTGACGGTGAGCGCAATGTTCTGATCGGCAGCAATGTGCTCAGCATTGATCCCTGCATAGGTGTGGAAGCAGGCTACAGGCATTTCATTTACCTGAGAGCCGGTGTGGGTAGTTTTCAGACCGCAACGGATGTAACCGGGGCTACAATACATACTGTTCAGCCCAGCATGGGGGTTGGCGTGAGGTTCAAAGGAGTTACCCTTGATTATGCTTTAACCAATATCGGAGACCAGTTGTATTCAAATGTTTTTTCACTTAAGCTGGACATCAATAAGCACCTGTGCCTGAGCTAAATCCGAATTGCGTTGAAGAGGTTCCCAGAGATGCTGGAGCAAAACTAAACTTTTTCATAAGAGATGCATACCCGTAAAAAGTCGTATCAAAAGAGGGAATGGATCCGGAACCTGTAAATGTCCAGTAGGCATGGTGATCGGGAGTGGCATAACATCCAAACCCATAAGAATTGCCACACTCTCCGTCCTGTGAGGCCCCGATATAAACCATACTACCGAAGGCATTCGGTACACCTGATCCGGAATATACGTTCTTCGTGGATAGAGTATAGGTGACTGCCGGACTCCCGATCGAAACCATCGCATCAAAATAACCTTCGGATGCTGAATACTCCGGATCAAAAGTTCCCGAACCGGTTGATGTAGTTGCTCCGGGATAATAAGTACTCGATGGAGCTACGTAAGAATTTCGCCAGAAATAATTGCTAAAAGGATCACTCGCATGAACCGTGTAAAAGGCTGTATCATTAACAGCCGTCATACGGTTATGACCGGTCGTGGCATTTATTGTTAAGAAGTAAACAGCTGTATCATTGAAAAGACTGTAGTACGGATTTTGCTGAAAAGAGATATTGATATACAAACTTGAGTCGTAGTTGCCATCGTTGTGTTTTCCATAAAACTCAATATAATCAGAAGAATTAAAAACTTTTTTTGACTCCCCTTGAACGTATATGAACTGTTCGACCCCCTTATTAAAAATCTGAAATTTCTGAGGATTGATCGTATCCAGATGCAAACCGGCCTTGGCCAGTGTAAGTGAATCGATGCGGTA